>SLEY01000631.1 GCA_007124535.1 Planctomycetaceae bacterium | reverse complement strand
GGCAACATCCTGGACATCTTCGGCGACCCCCAGCATCCGTATACCAAGGGCCTGTTGGCCTGCCGCCCGCGGTTGGACAGCGTCTACAAACGCCTGCCGACGGTCAGCGATTTCATGCAGACGGTGGAAGAGGCGGGGCAGGTCCGTATGATCGAAAAACCGCTGGACGACCAGCGCCTGGAGCAGCTGATCTCGCGCGGTCGCGGCCGACTGCTGCACCCGCCGCAAGAACTGGCCGCAATGGGCCACCCCTGGGAAGAAGGCCACCACGCCCCCGGAACCACGACCGTGCCGGACGGGGCAGTCCCGATGTTGCGGGTCGAGCATCTGCGAGTGTACTTCCCGATCCGCCGCGGCGTCCTGTTGCGGACCGTCGGTTACACCAAAGCCGTGGACGGCGTCAGCTTTAACATCTACCGCGGCCAAACCCTGGGGCTGGTCGGCGAATCCGGCTGTGGCAAGACCACCACGGGGCGAGCGATCCTGCGGCTGATCGAACCCACCGGCGGACGGGTGCTGTACAACGACGTGGACCTCACCACCCTGAACGGCGCCCGCCTGCGCGCCATGCGGCGCCGGCTGCAGATCATCTTCCAGGACCCCTACGGATCGATGAACCCGCGGATGACCGTCGAATCCGCGCTGGTCGAACCCATGCTGATCCACGGCATCGGCCGTTCGGCCCGCGACCGCCGCGACCGCGCCGTGGCCTTGCTGGAAGAAGTCGGCATGGACAGCTCGCACCTGCACCGCTATCCGCACGAATTTTCCGGCGGCCAGCGGCAGCGGATCTGCATCGCCCGCTCGCTGACCGTGGAACCGGAGTTCATCATCTGTGACGAATCCGTATCCGCGCTGGACGTCTCGGTGCAGGCCCAGGTGCTGAACCTGTTGAAGGAGTTGCAGGAGAACCGGCATTTGACCTACATTTTCATCAGCCACGACTTGAATGTGGTCAAATTCATGGCCGACATGATGGCGGTGATGAACGACGGCCAGATCCTCGAATTCGGCCCCTCGGAGAACATCTACGCCAACCCGCAGGAAGCCTACACCAAGCGGCTGATCGCCGCGACGCCCAAAGACGATTTGGAACACATTCAGCGCCGCCAGGAAGAGCGCACCCGCCGGGCCGCCGCGAGATGATCCCGCAGCAGAAGGACGAGCCGTGACTCGTTCGACCTCGGCGGGTGTCTGGCCCCCGCCGTCGATCCCCGGGGATGGAGGATGCGGGCCCTGCCGGCTTCGCTGTGCGGCAGGAGCCCGTCCAGTCCGTTTTGGGTTGGATGGGCAAGGCCGCTGGGCAACCGAGGAGGTCAGCGGGTTCCCAGCAGATTCCTGACGGCGGTGGCGATGTCGCGGCTGGCCATCAGGTGCTCGCCGACCAGCATGGCGTCGACTCCGGCGCGTTCCAACCGCAGGGCGTCCTCGCGGCTGTGGATCCCGCTTTCCCCGACCAGGGTGCAGTCGGGCGGGATCGCGGCACGCATCCGGATCGTATGCTGCAGGTCGGTGTGGAACGTCCTCAGATCGCGGTTATTGACACCCACCAGCCGCGCGCCCGCTCGCCGCACCGGGCTCAGGTTTTCGCGGCGATAGAGTTCGACCAGCGGAGTCATGCCGAGCGCTTCCGCCTCGCCGTGAAGTCGGCGGAGCGTGTCCGGGTCTAGGCATTCGGCGATCAGCAGCACGGCATCGGCCCCGGCCACCCGGGCCTCCAGCAACTGGTAGCTGTCCAGGATAAAGTCTTTTCGCAGCAGGGGCAGCGGCACCGCGTGACGGATCTCGGTCAGGTACTGCACGTCGCCTTGAAAGAACGGGGTGTCGGTCAGCACGCTCAAGCAACTCGCCCCCTGTTCATGGTAGATGCGGGCGATGGCGACCGGATCGAAATCGGCTCGGATCACTCCCTTCGAGGGACTTGCCTTTTTGACTTCGGCAATCAGCTTGATCGGTCCGGGTGCGCGGAGGGGCGCCAGGAAGTTGCGGAGGGGCGGCGCGTCGGCCAGGGCGGCCTCCAGCTCGGCCGCCGGGCGGCGCTGCCGGGCGGCGGCGATTTCCTCTCGTTTGGAAGCGACGATTCTGTCCAAAATCTCAGTCATGAATGCGGCTCCACCGATCGTCCGTATTCCTGCAAGGAGTCTTCCTGCTCGCAGGGGCCAAGTTCCAATTCGTCCAGGGGCAGGATCGTCATGCCGACGCTCTGGATCGCCTGTTGACTTCCGATCTTCCGGATGGTTAGCGAGATGGGGCCGAAGCAAACCCGGGCTCCGACCACGGTTCGCTCCGGTCCCAGCCGTTCGCGGAGGACCTGGTCCAAAGTATGTTCGGCGGGGGCGTCCATCGGGATGTCGTAGAACTTCTCCAATTCGCCGACCCGCGTACTGCCGCGCAGCGGGAATTCCAGCGACGGCGGCAGCTCTTCCCCCCGCCGCTCCCGGGGACCGAAAATCTTGTTGACCAACGGGCGCGTGTCCGGCCGAAGCACCAAGATCACATGGTCCCCCGGCTCGATCCGGGTGTCGCCGTGCGGGGGGATGATCTGCTGCTGCCGAGCGATGATCGCAATCACCACGCCCTCGGGCAGGGCCAGGCGTTTGACCGGACGGCCGGCGGCGGGCGAGTCGTTATCGACCAGATAATCGATGATATCGCCTTCGACATGCCGTAGCGAACTGATCTCCAAGGTCACCGGCGGTTGCGAGGGCGGCGGGGTCTCTAAACCCAACTTTCGCGCCATGGACGGCAGCGTCCAGCCTTGGATCAGCGCCGACACCAAAACCACGAAGAACACCACATCGAACAGCTGATCCGCGTTCGCCAGGCCCACCACCAGGGGGAACGTGGCCAAGGTGATCGGCACGGCGCCTTTCAGGCCCACCCAGGACACGAACAGCAATTCGCGGCCCGTGTAACGGAACGGCCAGAGCATCAACGTCGCCACGGGCCGCGCCACAAAGATCAACACGGCGGCAATCAACAGACCTTGCCCGGCTATGCCCCACAACCGGCTGGGAAAACTTAACAGACCCAACATCACAAACAACACGATCTGGCTGAGCCAAGCCACCGCATCGTGGAACAAGAACACGCCGCGGCGAAATACGATCCGGCTGTTGCCCATCACGATCCCGGCGATGTAAACTGCCAGAAAACCACTTCCCCCGAGAGAGGCGGCCAGGCCGAACGTCAACAGACTGCAGGCGGTCACCAGCACCGGATACAAACCCGAGGCGTCCAGATTGATGCGGTTCACCACCCCGACCGCGGCGAAGCCCGCGGCCACGCCCACCGTCGCCCCGGCCACGATTTGAACCGCCAGCAGCAACAGCAGTCCCGGCCCCCAAGCCATCTGGCCCATCAGCAACTCGAGCAATCCCACGGTCAGGAAGATCGCCATCGGGTCATTCGATCCACTTTCCACTTCCAGCGTGGCCGCCAGCCTCTGGGGCAAATGGACACCACCGGAACGCAGGATGGAAAACACCGCCGCGGCATCGGTCGAACCCACAATACTTCCCAGCAGCAAGCCTTTCAGCAGCGAAAGCTCCAGGATCCAGGCCGCCGCCATGCCGGTTACTCCTGCGGTAACTGAAACCCCTAGAGTCGCCATCAGGAGCGACGGTTTCCAGACCCTCCGGATCGCGCCCCACGGGCTTTGCAGGCCTCCGTCGAACAGGATCATGGCCAGGGCCACGGTTCCGATCCCGTGCGCCAGCCGGTAGTTATCGAAGGCCAAACCCAGGACCCCTTCGGAACCGGCCAGCATTCCCAAGGTCAGGAACATGACCAGGACGGGGACGCCCACGCGCGCCGAGAACTTGCTGGAGGCGATCCCCAGCAGGAGCAGGAGACCGCCGATCAGGAGCAGCGTATCGATCCAGAACATAGGCGGGTTTTCGTGGGCTGTTCGCGCGTCAGGACCGGCGAGTCGTCACCGGTCCATCCGAGTGATTCGGTGGAAAGGCCCGCGAGCGGTCCGCCGGTTCACCAAGCCGGTTACCTGGCTTGAAAACACCCTGTTGTGGGTAAATAAAACAGGTGGCTGCACGGACGGGAAAGACCGGCCACCGCGAACTCGCGACGACGTCCAGCGCCTCGAAATCCAGCTCAGGTGTCGATCTCCAGGTGAACGGAAAACGCGGGACGCCGGCTCGTTGACCGGGCGGGTACCAGCCGTTAAACTAGGAGCATTACGCCGTTCCGGAGCAGGGGTTGCCCATGCAAGCTGTGTATCGTAGCCCCCGCAACCCACTTTCGTCAAGCGACACGGGTCGGAGTTCATCCGCCCCGGGACGGGGGGCAAGCGTGCCGTCGCCCTATCAGGTCGAGTTTGTTTATGTATCTGGATCCCTTACGTCTGGCCATTGCCTTGGGACCGCTGGCGGTGTACCTGCTGATCTTGGGCGTGGTGAACCTATGGACCCGGCCATTAGTAACTACGGGTGCTCGCGATACGGCTACTTTAGGAATTGCTGTGGGCGGGTTGGCGGTTGTGGGGCCGATGGAGCTGTTTTTTCCTGAGAATGCAGCAGTTCACTTGGGGGGATGGATCTGGCTGGTGTTGCTGGCTTTTTACGCCCTCTGTGTTACGCTGCTGATCCTGCTGATGCGTCCGCGTCTGGTGATTTACAATGTGACGTGTGATCAACTGCGTCCGATTCTAGCCGAGGTGGTCACGGACTTGGATCGCCAGGCGCGTTGGGTGGGAGACAGTTTGATCCTGCCCCGCTTGCAGGTACAGCTGCATCTGGAGCCATTCGGGGCGATGAAAACCGTCCAGTTGGTATCTTCGGGTCCCCGGCAGAGCTATTTGGGTTGGCGACGGTTGGAACAGACGTTGCGTCCGGCGTTGCGGCAGGTCCGGGGGACCCCGAATCCTTATGGTTTGAGTTTGATGCTGTTTGGTGTGATGATGGTGGTGCTTGTGGCTTTTGCGGTGCTGGGCAATCCCCAGGCGGTTGCCCTGCAATGGCAGGAGATGCTGCGGCGTTGAGCTGGAGAAGCCGGTTCGATTTTTTTGTGGGCGCTTATGGCAACTGTGCTGATCACCGCGTTCGACGCCTATGGCGAATGGGAGCAGAACAGCAGTTGGCTCACGCTGATCGAACTGACGCGGAATTTACCGCGTCAGCCCCACGTGACGACTCGCCGCTACCCCGTGGATTATGCGATGTTGGCCGAACGTTTGGCGTCGGATCTGGAAGCCGGTTACGATTACAGCCTGCATTTGGGGCAAGCCCCGGGGCGGCGCGGGATCGAATTGGAAATGATCGGGTTGAACGTTGCGGGGGACTCGAATGGGGAAGCGGACGAAGCGGCGGTGTTGGCGCCGTCGGGTCCGGTGGCCTATCGTTCGCAGTTGCCCTTGGGACGTTGGGCGGCGCGGATTCGGCAAGCGGGAATTGCCTGCCGGGTCTCCTGCCATGCGGGGACCTTTCTGTGCAATGCGGTTTTGTACCTGGCCCATTATCTGGCGGAGCAGCGCGGGCTGAGCACGCGCAGCACGATGATCCATCTGCCTTTGGAAGTGTCCCAGGTTTCGTCGGGCGAGCGCGCGCTAACGGCGTTGCCGGCAGCGACCATGGCCACAGCGATCCATCAGATCCTGGCGGACATGGCGGGTGAACCGGCGGCGGATGAGCAAGTCAACGTTGAGCGGTTTCCAGCCAGCGGCGGATGACGCGGACTGCATACTCGATCTGAGGTTCGCTCAGCGCGCTTGCGCGGGGAATGTGGTGCCATTTGGCCAAACACTTGCGGCAGCAGGTGCCGGTGGCGTGCTGGGCGATGAACACGGGGTGGCCGCGGAAGGGGGTCTGCCGGCCGTCGTTCGGCGGATGGGCGGCGCCCAGACGCTGGCGAAGGAATTGCTCGGCATGCTCGAGGATGACGTCCAGGCCCTTTTTCTCCAGGTAGGCGCCTTCCCGTTCGCCCAGCCGGAACCGGCTGCGGAAGCGGGAGCGGGCGAGGGCGGTGAAGAGGTCGTCCAGATCGCGCATGGTGGGGGCGGTTCAAACTCTTTGGGTGAACCGACGCGTGATTTCGGGCACGGTTTGGGCCGCATCGCCCCAGCAGGTGATCACGTGGGGTTCCTGGTACAGGGTGTTGGCGACTCCTGAATAACCCGGTTTTTCGTCCAGATTGCAGACGATCACGGCCCGCGCCTCTGCCACGCGCAGGATGGGCATGCCTGAAATGGGGGTTCCCTTGGCCGTCGTCGCTGCCGGGTTCATCACATCGCAGGCGCCGACCGCGACCACCACGTCGGTTTCGGCGAATTCGTGGTTGATCTTGGCCATGTCGTACAGTTTTTCGACCCCCACGCCGACTTCGGCCAGCAGCACGTGCATGTGGCCGGGCATCCGGCCGGCCACGGGATGCACCGCCACCTTGACCTCCTTTCCCGCGGCTTCCAGGGCGTCCATGAGGTCCTTGACGGCTTGTTGCGCCTGGGCGAGGGCCATGCCGTACCCGGGGACGATCAGCACGCGGCGAGCGTCCTGCAGCAGGTCCGGGATTTGCGAGGCATCCGCCGGCGCCGATTCCCCGGTCACCGCGCCCGCTTCGTCTCCGGCCTCGTCTTCCGTTTCGCTTTCCGGCATGGCAAAGCCGCTGAGCACGGCGGCCAGGTTGCGGTTCATGGCTCGGCACATCAGGCGGGTCAGGATCATCCCGGCCACTCCGACCAGGGTACCCACCCCGGCGGCCAGCGGGGACCCCAGTGCGATGCCGCTGAGCGCCGCCGCGATCCCCGACAGCGAGTTCAGAAACGAGATGACGACCGGCATGTCGGCGCCGCCCACCCGGAGCGCCATCAACAGGCCGTAGATCAGTGCCAGGGCGATGATCGCCAACAACGCGCCGGTTTGCTGCGTCACAGTAGCGACCAGCAGCAGGATCAGCCCCAGGGCTCCCAGGCTGAGCAGCAGTTGGTTTTGACCGGCGAATCGGAGCGGTCGGCTCGCCAGATAGCCTTGCAGCTTGAGTGCCGCGATCAGGCTGCCGCTGAAGGTCAGGCTGCCGACGGTCAGGGCCGCTACGGCGGTCAGCCAGGCCAGTCCGGCCGCGCCCGGGTCCCGAGCGGGGATGCGGGCCGCGATGACCAGGGCCGAAGCCGCGCCCCCGAATCCGTTGAGCAGGGCGACCAATTGCGGCATCCGGATCGACTTCACGCGGTGGGCCAGGAGCCATCCCAGGGCGGCCCCCAGCCCCAAGGCCGTCCAGGCCCCGGGCAGGGCGAACACGCCGTAGCGCCAGAAGGCCTGCGTTACGGCCAGGGCCATGCAGAGCGCGCCCAACCGGTTGCCGCGTACCGCGGTCCGGGGGGATCGCATCCAGCGCAGCCCCAGCAGGAACCCCAGCGTCAGCAGGGCGGGCAGCAGGAAATCGGGGATCCACGCCATCATTCCTCGGCCTCCTGTTTCCCCCGCTGGTGGAACATCCGCAGCATCCGCTCCGTCACCCAGAAGCCCCCCACCACATTGCCAGTCGCCAGCACGACCGCGGCCAGGGCCAACAGCGATCCGGGCTCCTCGTGAGACAACGCCGACAGGGCCACCAGCAGGGTGATCCCGGAGAGGGCGTTCATACCCGACATCAACGGCGTGTGCAGCAGCGGGGGCACGGCCGCGATGACCCGGTAACCCAATACGGCACAGGCCAGCACGAACACGAGCAGCACGGCGGCAGGCATCGCAACAACTCCTGGTTCGAGAAAAAGTCCGGATTCAACCACCCGTCTCCTGCATGGCTTGCAGCGTCCCGGCGTGGACCACCGCCCCGTCCTTGGTCACCAGGGCTTCGCGGAGGATTTCGTCGTCGGCCTCCGGATCCAGCCGCCCTTCGACGACCAAATGCCGGACGTACTGGAACATGTTGTGAGCGAACATGCGAGTCGCATCGATGGCCAGATAGCCCGGGATGTTCATCAGGCCGCTGACCAGCACATCCCGGACCCAGCATTCTTCGCCAGCCCGGGTTACGCTGCAGTTACCGCCCTGGTCGACGGCCACATCCACGATCACCGAACCTTGTTTCATGCCTTGCACCATGGGCTCATCGACCAGGATCGGCGCGCGCTGGCGATAGACCAGGGCGGACAGGATCACCACGTCGCATTCGGCGACCACGGGGGCCAGGGCCGCTCGTTCCCGGGCGTACTGTTCCTCCGACAATCGCCGGGCGTACCCCCCGGGGCCGACTCCCGCCCCCTCCGGCAAATCGAACGACACCTGAGTCGCCCCCAAACTGCGCGCCTGCTCGTTCGCCTCCGGGCGGATGTCCAGAAAGCGCACCCGGGCACCCAGACGCTTGGCGACGGCCAGCGACTGCAGCCCCGCCACCCCCGTGCCCACCACCAGCACCTGCGCCGGTTCCAGGATGCCCGCATCGGTCGGGATCATCGGCACGAAGCGGGCGAGTCGATCGGCGGCATGCAGCATCGCCTTGTACCCCGCCACCGTACTCATCGACGTCAGGGCGTCCATGTGCTGAGCCCGGGGAATGCGGGGGATGCTATCCAGGGAGTAGCTCACCACCCCCCGTTTGGCAAGTCGCCGTACGACGGCGTGATTCAACGGATTGGCGGGATGCAGGAAGCAGACCAGCGTGCTGCCGACCGGAATCCAATCCGCTTCATGCTCGTCCAGCGCGTCGTTGAACAGCGGTTCCTTGACCTTCAGGATCAGCTGCGACTGGGAGAACAAACTGCGGGGGTCCGGCGTCACGTGGGCGCCGGCCTCCTGATAGGCCCGGTCCGGGAAGAAGACCCCTTGGCCCGCCCCGGTTTCGACCAGCACGCGCGCCCCGTTGCTGACCCACTCCCGCACGGTTTCGGGGATCGCCGCGACCCGCCTTTCCCCGGGCATAATCTCCCGAGGAATCCCAATCGTCAGTCCCTGGTACGCTGTCATCGCAGGCCTCCATCCATAAGGGGTTCCGGAACGGGACCATCCTCCTATCGAGTGTAGGGTGTGGGCTTGGGGAAGGCAACGGTCCGGATCCGTCGGTCGCCGGGCCCTCCGGTTCGCCGACCGGTCAATCCCCCAACCAGGCGCCTTGGATCGTGCGGTTTCTCGGTCGGCGTTTCAACGCGATCCGCACAAATGGGTGGCGATTCGCCTGATACGTTCTGCGAAGAGGATCCTCGGGGCTACTTGACTTGACCAATCCGATCCTTTTAAAGTGAACCGATTGGGAAAGCGATTTCCCCTGCCTTCCTCGCCGATCCAGCCCAAGTTCGAGGTGACTCGCCATGAAAACCATCGCCGTTCCCCTGGTCAAGCTCACGCTGGCATTTTTTTTGTTCGTCTCCGGCTGGTCGCCCGGTGCGGCGGAGGACAACTCGAATGGGGAGGCCGAGACAACGGCGGCGTCCCGGGCAGCGGCCGAGTACGAGTCGGCCGAGGAAGCGGCGCGAGAGGCGGAAGCGGCGCTGGGGCCGCTCCGGCAGGCCATGCAGGAGGCCGATGCGGCCTACGCCCAGGCGAGCCGGGAAGCCCGGACGAAGCGCCGGCAGGCCACCGAGGCGCAGGATTTGGCGGGCGAGCCGGGCCAAGCGGACTTGGAGCGGGCCGAGGCCAATCTGGCGAATCGGATCGAAGCGCTGAGCGAGGCGAGGGAGGCCAAGCCGCGGGCGGAGGAAGCCTTGGCCGAAGCCCGGTCTGCCGCGCTGCCGCTTCAGCAAGCCTACGATGCCGCCGAGCGCGCGGCTCAGGAGGCGGCGGTTGCGGCGAGGGCCGCCGAGGATGCAGCCAACCAACGGGCACGGGAAGCGGAGAGGGCCACCGCCCGCGCGGCTGCCCTGCGCGGGGCAGTTCGTGTGGCTGAGGCCGCCCTGGCCCGGGTACGGCAGCTGGAACCGCCCGCGAAGGCCCGTGCCGATAGAGCCGCCCAAACGGCGGAAGACGCTCCGAGGCAGAAGCAGGCCGCCGAAGAGGCTTTGGCGGACGTCAGGAAACAAATCGCCGCCGCCACGGCGGGGCGCCAGGCTGCCGAGGAGGTCGCCCAGACCGCGGAAGAAGCCGCCGAAGAGAAACGGCAGGCGGCCGCCGAGGACGCCGCCAAGCGCCAGGCGGTCGCCACGGCGCGGGAGGCCCTTGCCAAAGCCCGGGAGAGCGAAGACGAGGATGAAGTGGCCGCCGCCAAAGAGGCCTACAACCAGGCCCGCGAAGCAGCCCAAGAACTCCTCGAACTCGATGAGGCAGCCCGGCAGGCCGCCGACGAGGCGGCTGCCAAGCGCGAAGCGGCCGACGAAGCCTGGGAAGCCCTGGAACCGTTGCAGCGCCAACTGGAGGACGCCGCAATCGCGGCCAACACGGCGGAACGGGACTTGACGCGAGCCGAAAATCTCAAGAACGCGGCCGAAACGGAACGCGAAAACCTCCAGCAGCGGATCGCCGAAGCCAAAACGACCCACGTGGCGGACGAACAAGCGGCCGAGGAAGCGGAGGCTGCCGCCGCTCCATTGAGGGAGAAAGCGGAAGAAGCCCGAGCGGCGTTTCGGGCTGCCAGGAGCGACGCCCAAGAAAAACGCGCCTTGGCCCAGCAGGCCCGAATCACCCAACACCGGCTGGCCGCCGCCCAGCAGGCGCCCCAGGTGAAGGAAAGCTCCGATCCGCCCAAACCGGCCAACCGGATCGATGAAATCGTGTTTGCCAGGTTGGATTCGCTGGGGATCCAGCCCGCCCTCTGCTCCGACGCCACGTTCGTCCGCCGAGCCTATTTGGACGTCACGGGCAAGCTGCCGACCGCCGAAAAGGCCAGGACGTTCATCCAGGATGCGAATCCGAACAAACGAGCCGAATTGATCGACCGGCTGCTCGACCAGTACGCCCATGCCGATTACTGGTCCATGCGATGGAGCGACGTCTTGCGGATCAAAGCGGAGTTCCCGGTTACGGTTTGGCCCAACGCGGCACAGGCCTACCACCGCTGGGTGTGGGAATCGATCGCCCAAAACAAACCTTACGATCAGTTCGCCCGGGAGTTGCTCACCTCCAGTGGCAGCAACTATCGCGTGGGCCCGGTCAACTTCTACCGCGCCATTCAAGAAATCTCGCCGGAGGACATCGCCGGAGCCGTCGCCCTGACCTTGATGGGCTCGCGGATTCACGCCTGGCCCGACGAGCGTCGCGGCGGCATGGCGACGTTCTTCTCGCAGGTCGGCTACAAGCCCACCAGCGAGTGGAAAGAAGAAATCGTCTTCTGGGATCCCTATAACTCGGTCGCCCTGCCCGGCAACGTCGCGCCAGGCGTGGACGCGGTGGCCGAGTCCGTGACGATGACCAATCAGATCCCCGGGGCGCTGGCAGAACCTTTGAGTCCCAACGAACCGCTCGAGGCCGTCTTTCCGGACGGCGACCCGATTACGATCCCCCCGGATCGCGACCCGCGGGAGGTGTTCGCCGATTGGCTGATCGACGCCGAAAACCCGTGGTTTGCCAAGGCCGTCGTCAACCGGATTTGGGCCTGGATCATGGGACGCGGAATCATCGAGGAACCGGACGACATCCGCGACGACAATCCGCCCAGCAACCCCGAACTCCTGGCCTACCTGGAGCAAGAGCTGATCGACAGCGGATACGATCTGAGACATCTCAAGAGGCTGATCTTCACCTCGACCACCTACCAGCTCTCTTCCCTGCCCAGCAGCGAAACGCCGGAAGCGGCAGCCAACTTCGCCAGTTATCCGATGCGGCGGGTGGAGGCCGAGGTGCTGATCGACGCGGTGAACCGGATCACCGGCAGTACCGACCTTTACACCAGCGCGGTCCCGGAGCCTTTCACGTACATTCCCAGCGAGATGCCGGCGGTGGCACTGGCCGACGGCAGCGTGACCAGTTCCTTCTTGACACTGTTCGGACGTTCCGCACGGGCCACCGGGATGCAAGCCGAGCGTGTCAGCGAGCTTGCCCCGCCCCACTGGCTGCACATGCTCAATTCGACGACAATCCAAGAGAAGCTGGCCAACGGCCCCGGACTGGCCGCGATCATCGCCGCCGGCGACAATCACGAGGAAGTGGCCGAAAGACTCTACCTGACAATCCTCTCCCGATTTCCCACCGAGACCGACCTCCAGGCCGTCGAGGAATATGCCCAGACCGGCGCGGTGGAAGGACGCGAAATGTGGATCGATCTGGCGTGGGCGCTGATCAACAGCCCCGAATTCCTGCTGCGGCATTGATCCCTGTAGAAATACCAAGAGATGACAGGACAACGCTCAGTACCCCTTATTCGCACGACAGCGAAACCCGAAAGGAGACGGAAGCCATGAGTACCCATCACGATCCCCACACACGGGAGCCGGTCTCCCGGCGCGAGGCCCTGCGGCGCGGCGTTCTGGGCGCGGCGGGGGTAGTCGCGGCCGGCGGCTTGAGTCCCCGCGCCTTTGCCGACGAGAAGACGCCCGAGCAGCAAGTCGCCGAACTGAAGGCTGCCCGAGATGAGGCGGCCAGGGCCAAGGCCAAAGACAAGCCCAAGGTCCAGTCGGTCATCCAAATCTTCTTGTGGGGCGGCATGTCGCACAATGATACCTGGGACCCCAAGCCGGATAGCGGCTGGGATTACACGGGCGAATTCGATGGAGTCGTCGACACCAACGTGGAGGGAATCCAACTCAGCGACCTGTTCCCCCAACTGGCAGGACAGGCTGACAAGTATTCCCTGATCCGCGGCATGACCCACGGCTTCGGCGGCCACGAGCGGGCGGCCTACCTGATGCAGACCGGCCACCGGCCCGGCGGCCAACTGTCGTTCCCCAGCATCGGCGCCATGTTCACTTACTTCAGAAGGGACCAATACCAAGGGTTGCTCCCCCCCTACGTCGTCATGCTCCAGGCGGCCGGACGGTTCTCCGAGGAGGGATTCCTGGGCCCCGCCTACAAACCCTTCGCCACCGGCGGCGATCCCAACGCGGAGCGATTCGAGGTGCAGGGGATCATCAACCCGGGGATCAGCGACGGGCGGCAGCGGGCTCGCCGTGAATTGCTCGACAGGACCAATCTCATGGGCCACGGACTGGCCGACGCCCCGGAGATGGCGGCCGTCGAAGAGGCCAAGGAAAGAGCCTACGGGCTCATCCTGGGCAGCGGCAGGGAAGTGTTCAATCTCAATAATGAACCGGCAGCCCTCCGCGACCGCTACGGCCGAAACACCTTCGGGCAGCAGTGCCTGGCGGCCAGACGGATGGTCGAGGCGGGCGTGCTCTACATCACCATCAGCTTCCCCGGCGGCTGGGATACGCATGGCAATCATTTTCCCACCATGCGGCGGCAATGTCCCATGTTGGACCAAGGGCTGGCAACGCTCCTGGCGGACCTGAGCGAACGTGGCTTGCTGGATCGCACCCTGGTGTGGTGTTCCGGCGAGTTCGGCAGGACCCCGCTGGTCGACTGGGCACCGCCTTGGAACGG
>SLEY01000138.1 GCA_007124535.1 Planctomycetaceae bacterium | reverse complement strand
TAAGCAACTCTCTGGCTCGCTCAAGTTTTCGGGATGGGGCTCGCATGGGTTGGGCCGCAGGGTTTGTTTCAGGTTGGATACCATTGGTAAACAATGGCCCGCTTAAAGGGGTAAAACCTTCATTTGTGACCGTCCTCCTTGAACGCATATTGACCGAAGTGGTTTGCGGTGAATCAGCGTCTTACCCCTATAAGCGGGCCATTGAGAAATAACAGTCGTAGTGCTCGACGCTCTCCCTGCTTGGCGCGGGTCTCTGACCCCGCCGAAACCGGTTCACCAATTGCGGAAGTGTTCGGCGAAGTGGCGTTCCACGTCGGGGAGTCGGGCGCGGAGTCGTTGGCTCAGTTGGCCCGGGGGGGTCAGGGCTTGGATGTCGGCCAGGTAGTTTCGCAATTCGGCTCGGGCGGCGGGCGGACCGTGCAGGAGGAAATGGACCCAGGCCCAGGCGTTGCGGTATTCGCTTCGTCCCATTTCACTCATTTCGCTCAGTCGTTCGAGGTCTTCCAGACGGGGGACTTTTCCCACCCAGGCGGCCAGGCGGACCGATCGGAGGTGTGGGCTGCCGTGCCGCCGCCGCTGGGCGGGCACTTCGAAGTATTCGGCCAGCCCTTCGTCCAGCCACAGCGGTACGACCGGCAGGGCGGCGTTCAGAATCGCGTGGGTGCACTCGTGGCGCAGGTCGACGGCGAAGTTCTCTCCGCGGTAGACGAACACCATCCCCGGCCCGCGGCCTTTGATGAACAACGCCTTCCGCGGCGGCGCGGTGGGGAAGTATTGTTGGAGATACGCCTCGTACGTGCTGCGGCGGGCGAAGAGGAAAACATAGATCGGCTCTTGTGAAGGCTGGATGCCCAACAGATGCACCAACTGGGCCTGCACGTGCGGGATGCTGTCCAGCAGCGCCCGGTCGGCGGCCAGGGGAAAGTCCGCATGGTACAGGAACTGGCCGCTCTGATATTGGTCGGGCCAGGATGCCGCGGGCAGATTCGCGGAGGGCGCAAGGTTCAGCGCCAGCAAGACGAGCAAGCCTCGGGCCCGGCAGGAGGGCATCTGCATCGTTCACGCCGCCTTCGGTCGCCGGAACCACCCGCCCCTGAAGAGCGAGGACTTATTCCGATAGGTGTCTGCCGGTACGTCTTGGCCGGCGACGATGCGTGCCGGATTCTGGCAGCAGAGGCGATTGGCCACCTCGGTTCCCACCCGTTTGGCCGCCCGTTCCCACGCTCGGTGCATCAACGGCCGTCGGGCATGGGGGCTGTGGGCATCGGTGGCCAGGAAATGGACCCAGCCCTGTTCCAGCATCTGCTCGGCCATTTTTTGGGAGGGCGAGCCGAAGGTACCCATCAGGCTGCCGCAGGTAACCTGCATCAGGCACCCGGCGGCGATCAGCTGCGGGATCAGGCGCGGCTGTTTCAGCAGGCCCTGGTTACGTTCCGGGTGCGAGAGGATACCGACCATGCCGGCGCGGTGCAATTGTTTCAGTACGGGCTCCAAGGGGAAATACAATTCGTGGGGCAACTCCAGCAGCACGTGGCGGCCCTGATCCGCCAAAGTGAGTACGTCCTTGGAGTGCAGACGATCCAGCATGGAATCTTCGATCCGCACATCCGCGCCGGGCAAGACCTGGAGAGGAATAGTGTGCTGGTCGAGCAGGCGTTGCAGTTCGGCGGTTTTGGCGCGGATAGCTTCACCGCTATTGTGAGTAAAGTTTCCCAGCTGATGCGGTGTCACCACAATGGTGGACACGCCATCCGTTTGGGCCATTTCTGCCATGGCCCGCGATTGGTCCCACGACTGGGAGCCATCATCCATCCCGGGGATCAGGTGGCAATGGATATCGACAAAGGGTTCAGGACGGGTCATCGGGGTTCTCCGCCGCCGGAGTGGTAGATTCCACAAAACGAGCAAGCGGCGGGGAGTATATCGGCTGTCTGCTGTGGGTCAAGAGAGATTCGCCATTGACCGTTTGTACAGACGTCGCTAAGTTGTCTGCTTTGGATTTTTTCCTTCACATCAGCAGGGGTATGCCACCGGTGAAGTACGCGTCCCTTGGCCCCATCGCCATCCACTATCCTGAGCGTGCGGAAACGAACGATCAACTGCAGCAGGAGTTTCCCAATTGGGATATGGATTTGATCTACTCGAAGACGGGCATTGCCACGCGTTACATTGCGGCCCCGGGCGAATGCGCGTCGGATTTGGGGGTTCGTGCTGCGGAAAAGCTGTTTTCGGAGCACCAGATCGACCCGAGCAGTATTGATTTCTTGTTGTTTTGCACTCAGACTCCGGATTATCCTCTGCCCACGACATCTTGTTTGATGCAGACACGTTTGGGGTTGCCGTGTTCGGCCGGGGCCCTGGATTTCAATCTCGGGTGTTCCGGTTTCGTTTACGGGTTGGCGTTGGCCGATGGTCTGATCCGGGTCGGTCCGGTGCGTCGTGTGCTGTTGATTACGGCGGAGACGTATTCGAAGTACATCGATTCCAAGGATCGCAGTCTGCGGACGATTTTCAGTGATGGGGCGGCAGCCACCTTGATTGAGGCCGCCGATGAACCCTCTTTGGGGTCTTTTGTATACGGTACGGATGGGGAAGGCGGGGATACATTGTTGGTGGCTCAAGGCGGTGCACGGCCACCGGAAACGGCGCTGAAACCGCGTCACCGCAAACGGTGGGCCAGTCAGTTATACATGGACGGCCCCAGTTTATTGGGTTTTACCGTCCATCAGGTTCCCCAGGCGATCCAGCGGATTCTGGAAACAGCCGGTTGGCGCCGAGACGACGTGGACTTATTCCTGCTGCATCAAGCCACCAAGAAGATGCTGGAGCAGTTGCAGCAGCGGATGCACATGGGCGAAGCGCGGATCCCGCTCTTATTGAAGGACTGCGGCAACACGGTGTCTTCGACGGTTCCGATCCTGATCGACCATTTGCGTGGCAACGGCCGGTTGCGCCCAGGCAGCCGGTGTGTCCTGGTCGGTTTCGGGGTCGGTTGGTCCTGGGCGGGTTGTACGTGGAAGGTCACTTGAGTCGTTTTCGCAGCGATCTCGTATTGGCCTTGGCTGGGCGGTTTCGTGCCTGGTTTGTGGTGTTTGGCATGTTGCACCTAATCCCGTGGACGTCCGGAAAAGCGTGATTCTGGTTTTCGGGCCCTGCCCCGGGCGACGTTTGGCGGGTACAATAGGCGCTACCTGCCCATGTCATTCGGAGCCCTACCGATGGACACGCTTGAAGGTCAGCTGCTGATCGCGTCGCCTCGTTTACCCGACCCCAATTTTCACCACTCGGTTGTGTTGATTATCCACCACAACGAGAACGGTGCGTTCGGACTGATTCTGAATCGCATCACGGACAACAGTGTGGGGGAAGTGTGGGAGATGGTTGCCAGCGAGGGTTTGGACAACGACGCCCCCCTTCATGTCGGTGGTCCGGTAGCCGGCCCGTTGTTGGCTTTGCACCGGGAGCAGGACTGTGCGGAGAAGGAGGTGTTGCCCGGGATTTATCTTTGCACGCAGAAGGATCATTTGACCGAGGTTGTGACTCAGGCCCGGGGCGTCTTCCGTTTGTATACCGGTTATTCTGGCTGGGGTCCTGGTCAATTGGAGAGTGAGATGAAGGCGGGGGGCTGGATGACGTTGTCGGCGCGGGACGAGTTTGTTTTTGGGGAAACCGAACTGATGTGGCGGCGTGCCGCACAGGAGGTGGGCGAGCAGATCACGGGGCCGTTGGTGGGCAAGGCGGGGGTTCCGCCGAACCCGGACTTGAATTGACGGCCTGTTGGGAGCCTTGCAGGGCGGGCGGATATCGAGTAATTTTCAGGAGATCGCGAGACGAGTTCGCCCCCACTTTTTGATGGATTTCTGTGCCGATGTCCGATTCCGCATGCGATTTGAGAGATTACATTCGCGAGATCAGTGACTTTCCCAAACCGGGGGTTTTGTTTCGCGATATCACGCCCTTGCTTGCGCATCCCGAAGCATTTCGCGCCTCGATCGACGGGTTTGCCGCGCGTTATCGGAGCGAGTCGATTGATGTGTTGGTAGCGGCCGAGGCTCGCGGTTTTATTTTTGCCGCCCCCCTGGCCCTGGAATTGGGGATCGGTTTTGTGCCGATTCGCAAGCCCGGCAAGTTGCCGTTTGACACGCATTCGTTCCACTACGAGTTGGAATACGGGGTGGATACTTTGGAGATGCACATCGACGGCGTCGTGTCTGGCCAACGCGTGCTGGTGATCGACGACCTGCTGGCCACGGGGGGAACGGTCCGGGCCTGTTGCCAGCTGCTGGAGCGCGCCGGGGCCCACGTGATCGAGTGTGCTTTTGTGATCGAGTTATTGGGATTGGGCGGAGCCAAAGCGGTGGCGCCGCACCGCACCTTCAGTTTGCTGCAATACGATTGAATCACCAGCCGTGGAAAGACCCGAGGCAGTCGAACCGTTTCGTCCTCCGCGCCGGCGCCGCCTCCCCGGCGGACCGCTTATCCGCGTGCCCTTGATCGTCCTGGGCGTGTATTTGGCGATGGTGGCCATGTTGACTCTGATGCAGCGTTCGTTGACGTATTTCCCCACCCGTACCTCTCGCATTCGTCCGGCGGACGCTCGGTTGCCCGCCGGTCAAGTTCACGACATCCAATTCCTCAGCCACGACGGGTTGACCCTCCGCGGCTGGCATATCCTGCCCGCCGGCCAGACGGCGGACACTGCGGAGGAAGCGGACCAGCAGTTGGCCGCCGGGGGACCGGTCGCTTTGTACTTCCAGGGCAACGGCGGCGATCGAACTTACCGCGGCGAGGAACTGCAGATCCTGGCTGGTGCGGGATGCCATGTGTTCTTGTTTGATTACCGCGGGTACGGCGACAACCCCGGCCGTCCCAGTGAGACGGCCTTGGTTAAAGACGCCCTGTCGGCCTGGGAGTATTCCACTATCGAGCGCGGAATCGAACCCGAAAGAATGGTTTTATACGGCGAATCGTTGGGGTGCGCGGTCGCGATTCAGTTGGCCGCTCATCTCAGTGAATCCGGGACGCCACCCGGGGGGATGATTCTGCGATCCGCCTTCTCCTCTCTAGCCGATGTGGCGGCATACCACTACCCCTGGGTGCCTGTCCGCTGGTTGTTGATTGATCGTTACGAGTCGGCAGAGCACATACGGGGGGTAACTTGTCCGATTCTTCAGATTCATGGCCGTCGCGATTCAATTGTCCCGCTGCAATTTGCCGAACGACTTTATCAGGCGGCCCCCGCGAGTTCTGAATCGGGTAGGGCCAAGCGTTTTGTGGAGCTTCCGCAGGCCGGTCACAACGACGTGGTGTTTGTGCACCCGAGGGAGATCCGGGAAGCCGTGGGATCCTTCCTGCAGGCCGTGTCCGGCGATTCGACGACCGGCGGGTAAAGAAAAAATCGGATGCCCAGGTAATAAAAATTGTTGACCGACGGGTAATCAGACGATACGATGTGGGAGCAAACTGTTTTTCTTAACAGGTTGGACGCGTTCTCGATCCCCTGCCCGCCGCCGGGACGACTCGGAAGCTTTCGCGTGGTGTTTTTCGCTGGCGGACGGTATTTACGAAAGCGACGATGCTGCCCCTTTCCCAGACGACCGGTTATGCGATTTTGGCACTGGGCTGCCTGAACGGGTGTTGTGGTCGTTTGATGCTGGCCCGCGAGATCGCGGCCTCGACGGGTACCCCCTTACCGTATTTGTCCAAGCTGTTGCACGCGCTGTGCCGCCGCGGACTGATTGAAGGCAAGCGGGGTTATCGGGGGGGGTTTGTGCTGGCGCGACCGGCGGAGCAGATCAGTTTGCTGGAAGTGGCCGAGGCGGTGGAAGGTGACGCTTGGTTGCCTCGGTGCCTGTTGGGCTTGGCCGAGTGTTCGCCCCAGCAGGTCTGCCCGGCGCACGAATTTTGGGCCGTCGAACGGGAGAGGATCAAGGACAAATTGCGGGCGACCACGATTGCGGACGTAGCAGCGTTTGCCCGGCAGCGGGGTTTGGTACCGTTGCGAGATGATTCCCGCTTCCCGCCGGAGAATTCGCATTCGTCAGGGAGTGTGGAAGGGGGTCCGTGATGCGGCCAAGTGTTTTTGGAACCCAGAGATTTCCCAGTGCCGGGGATCATTTTAGGGCCTGAATTGTTGAGGAACCGAACCTAATGTCAGTTAATCATTTGCCGGGCGATCCGTCCAGGCCGCATGATGGCGAGCGTCGTGGGTGCGGTGGCTGCGGATCCGGCGACTGTCCGATGGGCACGGCGGTGACGGCCCCCGCGCTGGACGGCAAGCGGTTCGTGCTGGCGTCGCTGGCGGTGTTCATCGGGCCGCTGTTATTGGCGATTGCCGGGGCGATTGGTTGGGGTTCGACGGTGGAGGGTCAGTTGGTCGGCGCGGCGAGCGGGCTGGTGTTGGGGGGGCTGTTGGGCGGTTTGTGCGTCATGTTCCTGGCCCGGAAGGAGGCGCGATGAGTTGGTTTGGTTGGTGGTCCGGTTCGCAGAATTCATTCTTTGGGGGCCTTCATCCGCCGGAGTCCAAAGAAAGGACCGCCGAGGTTCCGATCGAGGTGATTCCGCCGCCGACGGAGGTACGGATCGCGCTGCTGCAGCATCTGGGTGCGGCGTGTGAATTGTTGGTCAAGCCACGAGCGAAAGTGCAGTGGGGCGAGGTGATCGGGCGATCCGACCAATTCATTTCGGCGCCGGTGCATGCCAGCCTTGCGGGAACGGCGATGCGGGCCACGGTAGCGACGCTTCCCAACGGCCGGCACGTCTCGGTCGTTCCCATCCAGGCGGCGGAGTCGCAACCGCTGGCGGGCTCGGCCCTGTACGACGCCCTGTTGGGAGGGACTTGGCCGCTGGACGACGCAGAGCAGTTCCGCCCCCATGAGATTATGGATGCGGCTCGCGAGGCGGGCCTGGTGGGCATGGGCGGAGCCGCCTTTCCCACGTTTGTCAAACTGAGACGTCAGGAGGATCAGCCCGTGGACACGGTGCTGATCAACGGCTGCGAATGCGAACCGTGCTTGACGGCCGATTATCGTTTGATGGTCGAAGCTCCCCAACCGATTGTGGCGGGCGCCCTGCTGGTTCGCCATGCGCTGGGCGCCCAGCGGGTAATCGTGTGTGTCGAGGACAACAAACCGTTGGCGGTCCGGGCATTGCGCGAGTTGGAGAAGGCGGGGGTCGAGGTATTGGTCTTGAAGACGAAATACCCACAGGGAGGGGAGCGGCAGTTAGTCAAGGCGGCCACGGGCCGCGTGATGCCGGGCGGGGGTTTACCGGTGCGGGTGGGGGTGGCCGTATTGAATGTCGCGACCGTCGCCGCCTTGGCCGCGGCTGTGTATCGCGGGCGGCCGCTGACCCATCGGGTGGTGAGCGTCTCGGGCGGTGGCATCCGCCAGCCCAAGAACCTGCTGGCCCCCGTGGGCACGTCGTATCGCGAGCTGATTCGATGGTGTGGCGGACTCACGCCGGACGCCGCCCGGGTGATTGCCGGCGGGCCGATGATGGGTTTCAGCATTGCCGCAGACGATGAAGTGGCGGAGAAGCTTCCCACGCCGATCACCAAGGGGACCAGCGGGATCACCGTCTTGACGCAGCAGGAGGTCCAACGGGCCGAGCAGACGGCCTGTTTGCGGTGTGGACGGTGTGTGGACGTCTGTCCGATGCAGCTGGTCCCGACCCGCTTGGCACTCGCCGCGCGAGCGAAGCAGCGTTCTTTGCTGGAACGTTACCATATCGCTTCGTGTGTCGAATGTGGTTGCTGTGCTTATGCCTGTCCGGCCAGCATTCCGTTGGTGCAGTTGATCCGAGTCGGCAAGATCCAATTTCAGAACTCATGATTCGTGCAGGAAGGACTCGATGGCCACGGTAATCGGCGATCTGGGCTCACGCAGAAAAGTTTTCCATTCCGGCGACTCGGCTTCGGTGGTTCGCTTGGGGAGGCAGATCGCTCCTTCGCCGCATCTGTCGGATCAGTCCTTTTCGACGCAGCGGATGATGGGCCACGTCCTGATCGCGTTGATGCCGGTGATCGTGATGGCGGTCTTGGTCTTCCGTTGGAACGCGGTACGGCAGATCAGTTTGTGCGTATTGGCCTGTTTGGCGGCGGAGGCGTTATTTGATCGTTTTCGCGGCCGTTCCGCCCCGCTGCACGATATGTCCGCCGGTTTGACGGGTTTGATTCTGGCGTTGTCCTTGCCTTGGAGTTCCCCCTGGTACGTACCCGTCTTGGGTTCGGTGGTGGCCATCGGCTTGGGCAAGGCCGTATTTGGCGGGTTGGGCTGCAATATTTTCAATCCGGCCATGGTCGGCCGAGCCTTTGTGATGCTGGCCTTTGCCCGCGAAATGGGCGCCTCGGCGTATGTGTTGCTCGATTCGGAGTTGTCGGTGGTCACGCGAGCGACTCCGTTGTCCCTGGCCAAGCAATTTGCCGCCGATCTGGCCGCCGGTCGGGTCACGGCGGGTGAGGCCCAGGTGCAGATGGAGATGGCCGAGAGCATCTGGGCCCTGCTGGTCGGCCAATTGAACGGTTCGCTGGGTGAGACCAGTGCCGTGGCGATCCTGATCGGCGGCGCCTACCTGCTGATTCGCCGCATCATCTCTTGGGAAATCCCGGTCGGCATTCTGTTGGTGTCCTTCCTGTTTGTCGAGTTGGGGCATGTGTTCGAAATGACGCTGCTGGGACCGCTGCAGCATTTGATTACCGGTTCTCTGCTGTTCAGTGCCTTTTTCATCGCCACCGATCCGGTGACCAGTCCGCTGACGTGCAAAGGGCGGCTGATTTTCGGCATGGGGATCGGTTTCTTGCTGGTGGTGATCCGGTTATTCAGCAGTTATCCGGAAGGGGTGATGTTTGCGGTCCTGCTGATGAACGCGACGGTTCCTTTATTGAATCGCTGGACGGTCCCGCAACCGCTGGGCGGACCCGTTCCGGCAAAGGCGGGAACATGACGAGAAAGACGAAGATCCTCGGTTATCTGCAACAGGCCTGGCTGGTCTTGGTGCTGGCCTGCGCTTACGGAGGGGCTCTGGCGGGCGTCCAGATCTCTTTGTCTCCCCGGATTGCGGAGAACCGTCGGCAAGAGACCTACCGAATCATCCCGCAACTGGTCCCCGGAGCGGAGCAGGAGCAGACGGTCGAGTTATCGATCTCTGATCGGCACGGCAACCCGGCGCGTGTGTACCAGACGCGGGACGCCGAGGGTCAGCCGAACGGCTGGGTTGTGCCCGCCAAGGGGCCCGGGTTTGCCGACGACATCGGCCTGCTGATCGGTTTGGATCCCCCGTTGAACAAGATTACGGGAATGTATGTTTTGGACCAGCGTGAAACCCCCGGATTGGGCGACTTTATTCGGGATGCGGACTTTCAACGCCAGTTTCGGGGCAAGGCGGCGGACACGCCCATTGAAGCGGTCAAAGCCGATCCGGGGGAACAGCAGATCACGGTTTTGTCGGGGGCCACGGTTTCGTCCAGCAGTGTCTGCGAAATCGTCAACACGGCGCTTGCGAATCTGCGTGAACCGTTGTTGCAGGAATGGGCTCGGGCGTCTGCGGGCGCCGATCCGCGAGACGAAGCGGAGGCGGCTTGGTGATCAGGGGTCTCGGTGGCGGGGGGCCACGTGGTGCGGTTCCTGCCGCCGGGTAACGGCAAGAAGGTGAGTCTCGAGGATGGCAAACGGACCTACGGCTTCGGAGCGGTTCCTGAACGGAATCCTCCCGGAAAACCCGGTATATCGGCAATTGTTGGGGATGTGCCCTGTGCTGGCGGTGACGGCAGCCATGCTGCCGGCTTTGACGATGGCGGCCGCAACGGCTTTCGTCTTGATTTCCGCGAACGGGATTATCAGTCTGATCCGCGGCCAACTGCGGCCGCACCTGCGGATCCTGGTGTTCACGCTGACGATCGCCACGTTCGTGACCATTGCGGACCGTTTCTTGGCGGCCTATCTCTACGAGATGAGCAAGGTGCTGGGTCCGTACGTCCCGTTGATCATTGTCAACTGCCTGATCATCTCGCGGTGTGAGATCTGCGCGTCGAAGCAATCGGTGCGAGTGGCCGTTGCGGACGCCGTGGGGATGAGTTTGGGGTTCACCTTGGCTCTGACCAGCATTGCGACGGTGCGGGAGATCCTGGGATCGGGCAGTTGGTTGGGGATCCGGGTGTTGCCGGAAGCTTGGCCGAACTGGGGGATCATGGTGCTGCCGCCGGGGGCGTTTCTGGTGTTGGGGCTGTTACTGGCGGCGGTGGAATGGTGGGGGCAGTGGCGTGCCCAGCGCATGGATTATGCGGTTGCACCGGCTATGCGGGGCCAACAGGCCCAAGCCACTGGGGAGGGGATGGAGGAGGCAAACTCATGGAAAGCCTGACCCTGTTGTTGCAGATTTTTGTGGGTGCGGCCATCATCAATAACTTTGTGCTGCACTATTTTGTCGGCATCTGCCCGTTCCTGGGCGTCTCGCGGCGCGTGGATATGGCCTTCGGGATGGGGTGCGCCGTGACCTTTGTGATTTCGATCGCCGCCCTGCTCAGTTGGACGTTCACTTTCTACCTGCTGCGCCCGGACGCTCCCCTGCCGACTTGGCTGTGGCAACGCCTCGGCGGTGATCCGTCCGTCCGGATCGACCTGTCGGTACTCAGTTACATCATGTACATCTTCGTCATCGCCTCGTCGGTGCAATTCGTCGAGATGTACGTGCGCAAGTTTGCCCCGAAGCTGCACAAGTCGTTTGGGGTGTTTCTGCCGTTGATCACCACCAACTGTGCGATCCTGTTCGCCTGCCTGATCATCCTGCGGAACCTGCAGGATCCGGCTCAGTTATGGGGTCCTGCGGAAGCGTTGACCTTGGCTTTGGGCGGTGGAGTCGGGTTCACCCTGGCGATCTGTTTGATGGCTGGAATCCGGGAGGAACTGGAATTATGCGATGTTCCGCGACCGCTTCGGGGAGCCGGCATCACCCTGATCATCGCGGGGATTTTGGCAATGGCCGTGATGGGCTTTGCCGGCGTGGATCAGAACCTGCAAGACGCGATCGATGCGTTTTTGAATTGAGAGGAAATCGGAAGCATGGCCACTGCCGCGTTCACCCTGATTCTCGGCGCCGCTGCCTTGCTGCTGCTGGCGGTGGCGATGGCCTGCGTGCTGGGGTGGGCCAATCAGGCATTTCACGTCGAAGTCGATCCCCGGGTGGAGACGCTGAACGACGCCTTGCCCGGCGCCAACTGTGGCGGTTGTGGTTACGTGGGTTGCCGCGAGTATGCCGAGGCGGTCGCCGCGGGCCAGGCGGAACTCACCCTGTGTGCGCCGGGCGGCGCCAGCTGTGCCGAACAGTTGGCCGCCATTTTGGGAACCGAAGTCACCCCCTCGTACCCCTACCGAGCCGTGGTGCATTGCGCTGCCCGCCGCGACCAGCGCTTGCCGGTGCCCAAGCCCCAGTACATGGGCGAACGGACTTGCACGGCCGCCAATTTGGTGTCCGGATTCCAGGGATGTACCTACGGCTGCCTGGGCCTGGGCGACTGTGTCCGCGCCTGTGTCTACGACGCGATCCACACGGTGGAGGGGTTGGCGACCGTCGACTACGATGCCTGTATTGGTTGCAAAGCGTGTGCGGAGGCCTGCCCTCGCAACATCATTTCGATGGTGCCTTTCAAGGCCGAGCGGATGCTGGTGGTCGCCTGTTCCAACCGGGATTCCGGCCCGGCGGTCAAGGCGGTGTGTCCGGTCGGCTGCATCTCCTGCTCGCTGTGCGCCAAGAAAAGCGAGCGAATGCAGATGGACAACGGATTGCCGGTCATCGACTACGATCACTACCAGGAAGAATGCGACTTTGCCGAATCGATCGAGAAATGCCGACGTGAAAGTCTGGTGTTTGTTGGCAAACCCGGTTCGAAAGAGCTAGAACAGGTCGCCGACGAAGAGTTACCGGCGCGGATCGAAGCGGCTTTTCACACCACCGTGGATGAAACCGACTGGCGCGGCTGAGCTATCCGCTCGGGCCGGGCGCGGTTTCCTCTCCACTCTGGGGAGCTAATTGTACCGGGGCCCACGTCGATCGAGTCGCGTGGGAAGCGTTGCGGAAGCCGGTTCCAATCGTTGGCAAACCTTGCAGAGCCTTCCGGGACCCGATAGACTGGAACCTTTCAGCCTGCCAACCATCCTCGCCAGTTGTGTCTCGGCCGGGAAAAAAACGAGGCGCTGCGCTGCTGTTGATCACCCCCAGGAGATTTCGAGCATGAGTCAAGCGACATTCCCGAAGGAAAGCGTTCCACTCCGCCTGTGTTCCCCCTGCCGCAAGGATACCTGCAGTGGCGAAGTGGTGGCGATCAACACGGAGCATGCCACCGAGATCTATGCCCGCTGTGCGCCGTTGCGCGGCGAAGCGATGCAGTTGGATTTCGAGGGTCAGGTGCGGCGGTTTTACGGTTGTTTACCACGATTGCTGGGAAATGGCGGGGGCCGGATGGACCATGTGGTCTTGGAACGCGTCTTCTTCGAGGATTTTACGCGCGATCGCGACACCTTTCTGCAGGCTCGCGGTGAGGCCTATGCGGCCGCGGGTGTGGCGGAAGCGGACCGGCCCGCCGTGACGTACATCCGCCAACCCCCCTGTCACCAACCGCAGAAGGTCGAAGTGCAGATCTATGCCGTCGTTCCCGCCACCCCCCAGTCGGTTTCGGTGCAGACCGAATTCGACCCCGAAACCGGGGCCAACTTGAAATTACTGACGATCGGGGGCAAACGCCACCTGTACATCGCCGATATCAAGGGGGTGACCCCGGCGTCCGACCAATCGATGGGTTTCCGCGAGCAGAGCGATCGGATGTTCGCCCACTGCGCCCGCTTGCTGGATCGCCACGGCGCCCATTTCGATCAGGTCCTGCGGACGTGGTGTTATCTGAAGGACATTGATCGGGACTACGCTCAGTTCAATTTGTCGCGAAACGCGTTTTTTGCCGAGCACGGCATCCGGCGGTTGCCGGCCAGCACGGGGATCGAAGCCGGTTTGTGGCCGGATTCGGCCCTCTGTGGCATGGACTTGTACGCCCTGTTGGATCCAGACGAGGTGGATGTGCAAGTCATGCACACGCCCACGCTGAACGAAGCTGACGAATACGGGTCGTCGTTTTCGCGCGGCATGAGAATCGATCTGCCGGAGAAGATCGTGCTGCATGTTTCGGGAACCGCCAGCATTGACGAGCAGGGAAAAACTGTCCATTGGGGTGACACGGCGAAGCAATTGGAGCGGATGCTGGTCAATGTGCGGGAGTTGCTGGTGCATCAGGGGGCTTCGTTCGAGGACGTGGTGCAGATCGCCACGTTCCTGAAGCATGCCGACGCTTCCTACGACGCCTGCCGCGAACTTTTGGAGCAGTGGGGAATCCGCCACGTCCCGAACACCTTTGTCGAAGCCGGGGTGTGCCG
>SLEY01000190.1 GCA_007124535.1 Planctomycetaceae bacterium | reverse complement strand
TAATCCTCGATCTCCCCGGGCCGATTCGAAGGCCCGGCCGGTCCCAAGTCCCGCTCCGGGCTGTAGCGGAAACGAGCGTAACTGATTCCCGGACGGGCCGTCTCCGGCACTTGAAACGGCGCTTGGCCCGGCGGTGGCAGCAAGTGCGTGCCGGTCGTGAGCGCCCGATTGGTCACGATCTGCTCGCCCGGATCGGCCCAATCGCCATCCCGATTGTAGTCGATCCACCCCTGCAGATACGCTTGGCCCACGGCCTGGACTTCTAACCGAAACTCGCTGCCGGGAAACAAGGCTTCCAGTTCCCGGTTCGTGGCCGGGTCCAAGAACCGAATCCCATCATTGTCCGGAGCCGCGGCATCCACGTTCGGCTCACCATCCGGAGTGCCCACCACCGTCGGGCCCAGACGGATGTTCGTATCGATCGGATGCGAGGGCCCGTTATCGATTCTCAGCGTGGGATACGGAGCCGGGGCGTTGCCCCAATCGAAACCAAAGGCGTCGCTGCTGCCGAAGTCCCGGCCGGTGATCTGGCCGCCGCCCCCGGCCGGAATGTCGATTTCGTAATAACCTACGTCTTCCTGGGGAAAAGTATGGCTCCACCCCGCCGGCAGGACCTCGCGGACAATGATCGGGCCGTCAAAGTCGACGGTCAACGAGTATTCCCCCGCCGCATTGGTCCGCGCCGTCGGCTCGCCCAAATCCAATTTGCCGTCGCCATCCAGGTCGATGAAGATCAATCGGTTTTCCAGCCCCGGTTCGGTGGGGTCGCGGAACCCGTCATTGTCCTGGTCATACCAGCTGATCCCGCTGATCGTCGTCGGTCCCGGCGGCGGTCCGGGCGGTATCTCGGCCATGCGGAACTGACCCCAACGTGTCCCCCAGCGACCCCCCAGACCCTGCTCGGCGACCGCGTAGGCGTTATAAGTCCAAAACGTCACGTCGTCCGCCGCGTCCATGGTCACACTGCTGTAGCGGCCCCACCCGTTCAATCCTTCAAAATCCGCCAGATCGAAGGCATCCAAACCGGCGGCCAACGTCTGAGGCCGCCGCAACTCGCCCGGCGGATCGTCCGCGGCACGCATCGCATAATAGGCCCCCGGATACACCATCGGACCGGAGGCCGCGAAACTGATCGCCATGTTGCCTTGGGCATCCACCGCGACCGAGGGGAACGAGGTGTAGACGGAAAACCCCAGGTCGTCGCTCCGCACACTGCCTTGATCCGCCAAGCGCAACACGTTGGGATTGGTCGTGTCAAACCGGAACCAGTGCGCCGACGTCTGGTTGATGTTCGGCCCTTCCTTCGGCACGATCACCGTGGTGACATAGAGATTGCCATCCCGCCATACCGCGTCGTAGGTGCGGCGATCACCGAAGTCCACCAGTGAGCCAATGAACGGCTGGGGCGCCTCGGGAGGCGGTTCGAACTCGCGCGGATCGCGAATTTCCTCCAAGTCACCCACATTGACCGAAAACAGCCGGAACGATGGATTGTCCAGCGGGTTGTCAACTCGAATCACATCGACAAACTCGTGCGTCCCGTCGCTGCGGCCGTCGTACATGGCCAACCAAGTCCCCACCCCCTCGGGAGCCGTGCCATAGACGTGGGCCGGTCGCATGCTGCGCATCCGGATGCTGTTGACAAACATGTCCAGCCCCGTCTCGGTCGCCGGGTCGTGCTTCGTGGTCTGGGCCCGGCCATTGTCGTAAAACCCGCCTTCGTCCTCACCCTTCTCCACAATCCACAACCGGTTGCCGTAGGGCTCCTCGTCCTCGAAACTGATCAAGTTCGCCGTGACGTAGATCGCGTCCCGGTCAACGGCCAAACCCGGCGTGCTGCCCCAGTACGGCAGGATCTCCACCGGATCCTCCGGGTTCCGCTGATTGACCTGCGTGTTGATCGACGTGTAATACCAATTGCCGTTCGGATCGCTGTCGTCCGACACGGCCAGCAGCACGCGGGACGCGAATACGGGATCGCGGTCGAACATCTCCGTCGCCATCACGACGAAGCGATCGGCATACTGGTCGTACAGCACTTGGGGATCAAAGGTGATCCGCGCGTCCGGATTCAACAAGTGAGTCAGCGGTCTCAACGGCTGGAAGAAATTGACCAAACTGGTGTGCGTTTGAGGATTCGCGGCGCCCTTCTCAAACCACTGGATGGTCGAATTCCCCACGTTGACGATGTGATTCGGACCCGCAGCTCCACTGGGATTCGCCGGAGTGGATTCGAACAAACCCGTGTTGAACAAGTCGTCGGTCAGGCTGAAACCTTCGACCGACGACAACAACGCGGGTGAAGCTGTCAGCAAGCAGCGGTCCTCCAGGGTCTCCACCTGGGGACGCCGACTCCGGCGCTGCCGCGGGAGGCTTCGGTTTTTGCGGGACTTACGACGAGTTGTTTGCTGGACGCGGGACAGTGGGGCACTCACGTTGCGACCCTCATTCATATGGAAATCCGTGTGGGCGGGGACCGACTCTCCGCCAGTCTAATTTGCCGCTTTCGCTTCATCCACAGTTTTCACCCAAATCACCTCGGCATCCGACCGCCGGGTCGCAGTTACCAACGTTGCCATCCGCAACATCGGCGCCACCACTCGCCGTGCCAAGCATCCGCCAAGGCGATAACGGGCTGACGCTGTGACGCACGTCAGATCGCGGAAGTTCCGCGCTTCCGTGGCCAAATCCTATCCTAGTTTCGGTAGTCTGGACCGAATCGCCCCGAGTTTAACAGGTGATTTTGAGTTCCTGGCCCAAGCTTGCGTGAAATGCGCGGAGCCTGCGGATGCCACCAACTTGAAGCGTCACGCGGAAAAAAACGAATGCAACGACCAACCGGAAATGATAATCGCCTCCCACGAATTAGGGTGAATCAGAAAAACAAAAGCCAAGCCCCCCTCTGTTTAATTAGTGGTTTTCCCGCGCATCGGGTCGGTGACCCGTAGCGATGTGGCCGGTCTCTGACCGAGCCCCGCCGAGCGAGACCCTCGCCGAGCACGGTAGATTATTTCCTGCGGGTTGTCTCACCCGGGAAACAGTACTTCCCCGCGACCTCCTTCGAGCAGATCGCCGTGATACAGCTGGAACCCGCCCCGGAACCGTGCCTCCGGAAGCGGGAAATCGTGTCGTTGGAGATGACGTTCCAGTAACGACAAAACCACCGGATGGCCGGTACATCCATAGCGAAACGTAGGCAACAAAGGCGGCATTTCTTTCCCTAAAAAGATGAGGGTTCCCCGCCGCATCGCCGCACCCGGCCGGATCCCGGACTCACCCGCCACGACCACCGTGCCCGCTCGCATGTTGAACCCGGTCAGATCACCGACTCGGCCGCCAATCGCGATCAATCCGCGGCGCATGACGCTGCCCACCTCATTCCCCGCATCGCCATGAACGAAGATCTCGCCGCCGATCATCCCTCGGGGGCTGCCCCGATAGGCGGCGCCGACCAGATGTCCCGCTCGACCGCGAATACGGATGCGCCCCCCGTGCATCTCGCCGCCCACCCAGTCGCCGGCATGCTCCTCGACCAGGATCTCTCCCCCGGTCATCTCGCTTCCCAGATGCCGGCCGATCGAGCCTTGCACGTGGAGCCGGCCACCACGCATCCGGGTGCCCATCCAATGGACCCCGGTCAAATCGCCCACCCAGTGGTTCACGCCGTCACTCGCATCGCCGTAAACCTCGAAGAAATCCCCTAAAGGAACCTGCT
>SLEY01000103.1 GCA_007124535.1 Planctomycetaceae bacterium | reverse complement strand
TTGAATGGCGAGCGGCTTCATCAGGGGCTGTCGGGGGTGACCGGATCGTGGCAGACCTCGCAGGCTCACTGGGAATCGCAGGTATCGTTCGAGATCGGCGCCGGTATGCACACATTGCGGCTGGTACGGGACGGTCCCTTTCCGCATATCGTGGCTTTGCGGCTGGAATCCGCGTCCCCTTTCCCCGACGGGTGGCGATTGCAGCGCGCGGCGGCTCGTGCGGCGGAGGAGTCTGCGGCGGCATTGCCCGACCGGGCGCGGCACCTGCTGATGCGCGCCCTCCAGCCCGGCCGACCCCCGTTGGAACGGCGGGTGGTGCGCGGTGAAATCGGCCGTTTCGTCGGACCCGCCGCCCATAACGAACTGCTGCAGCGGACGGCTGCCGTCGCCACCTCGCCTTGGGTTGCCGAACTGAGCTGGAGCCATCCGGATGGCAGGCGGGAGAACGAGGTCCTGAACCTGTGCCCGCACGAAATCGAGTCCTTGCTCCAACATGCCTTGACCCTGATCGACGATTTTCGCAACCAGCCCGAGGTCCCGCCGGATTATCTGCAGGACCTGCAGCAGCAGGCCGAGCGTCTTCGGGCCCGGTTGCCCGGCTTCACCCAGCCGCCGGAGCGGGCGGAAGCGGCCCAGGCGATGGCCGACGCCTACCTGGACGCCTTCCGGATCGACCAGCAGGTAATGGCCGCCAACCCGTTGCTGGACTTCGAGCGGTTGCTGCTGGTGCGCCGCAGCCAGAACAGCCCGGCACTGGGTCTGCCCCAGAATTGGCAAGGCAACTGCGTGTTGCCGCGGCGGGGATACGACAACCAGATCGCCGTGCTCGAACCGGTGGAACCCGGGGGCAAGGTCGCCTCTTTGTACGAGCCTGCCGAACCGGTGTTCGTGGGCGACCTGGACTTGCACTTCGACGGTCAGCGGCTGTTGTTCTCGTCGATCGGGACCCACAACCGCTGGCATGTCTTCGAATTGACCGTCGATGGCCAGCAACTCCGGCAGTTGACCCCCGCCGATCTGACGGATGTGGACCACTACGACGCCTGCTACCTGCCCGATGAACGGATCGTGTTCTCCTCCACCGCCACCTTGGCCGCGGTGCCTTGTGTCGACGGCAGTACCCGCGTGGCCAATCTCTACCGGATGGAACCCGATGGCAGCGGGATTCGGCAATTGTGTTACGATCAGGATCACAACTGGAGCCCCCGCGTGCTGCCCAGCGGCCGGGTGCTGTTTCAACGCTGGGAGTACACGGATACCCCGCACAGCCATACCCGGTTGCTGTTCAGCATGAACCCGGACGGGACCAGCCAGATGGAGCATTACGGCAGCAATTCGTATTGGCCCAACGCCCTCTTCTACGCGCGGCCGATTCCTCAGCGGCCGACGCAGTTCGTAGCGATTGTGGGCGGCCATCACGGCGTGCGCCGCAAAGGCGAACTGGTGCTGTTCGACGTCGCTCGCGGCCGCCACGAAGTTCAAGGGGTGATCCAACGGATTCCCGGCCGCGGCCAGCCGGTCGAAGCCAAAATCGAAGATAACCTGGTGGACGATTCCTGGCCCAAATTCCTGCATCCCTATCCGCTGAACGACTCGTATTTCCTGGTGGCCATGAAGCCGACGCCCGAGTCGCTGTGGGGGATTTATCTGGTCGATGTGTTCGACGGCGCCCTGCTGCTGGCCGAAGAACCCGGATACGCGCTGCTGGAACCTTTCCCCGTGCGGCGGCGAGTCCGACCGCCAGTGATCCCGGACCGGTACCAGCCGGGTGAGTCGGAGGCGACGATCTATATGGCGGACGTGCATGCCGGCGAGGGACTCCGCGGGGTCCCCCGGGGCGAGGTCAAGCGGTTGCGCGTGTTCTCCTATCATTATCTTTACCCGAATATGGGAGGTCCCCAGGGCGTCGTGGGCATGGAGGGCCCCTGGGACATCAAGCGGATATTGGGAACCGTGCCGGTGGCCGAAGACGGTTCCGCTTTGTTCCGCGTCCCGGCCAATACGCCCATTTCCATCCAACCGCTGGATCGCGAGGGCAAGGCATTGCAGTTGATGCGCAGCTGGATGACCGCCATGCCGGGGGAAGTGCTCTCCTGCGTCGGCTGCCACGAGGGCCAGAATTCCACCCCGCCGCCCCGCCGCTCGCTCAGCGCCCTTCGCCCGCCTGACGAGATCGAACCCTGGTACGGCCCCCCGCGCGGTTTCAATTTCGCCCGCGAAGTCCAACCCGTACTGGATCGCTACTGCCTGGGCTGCCACGACGGCCAACCCCGGCCGGATCAACCGCCACGACCCAGCCTGCGCGGTGACCAGTGGATCGATGCCGACGCCTACACCAGCGTGTTCCACCACGGCAAGCGCGACGCCGGACATTTCACCGAGGCCTATGCCGAATTGCACCGCTGGGTTCGCCGCCCCGGTTTGGAAAGCGACTACCACCTGCTGATGCCCATGGAGTTCCATGCTGACACCACCCAATTGGTGAAAATGCTTCGCCGCGGTCATCACGGCGTCCAATTGGACCAGGAAGCCTGGGATCGGCTGATCACCTGGATCGATCTGAACGCCCCGTTCCATGGCACGTGGACCGAAATCGCCGGCGCGGAGCGGGTGGGGCCGCACGCCGCACGCCGCCGCGAACTCCAGCAAAAGTACGGCGGAGGCGATCAGGATCCCGAAGCGATCGTGTTCACGGCCACCATCGACCGCGAACCGCTGCCAGTCGCCCCGCCAGCCGAACCGGACCCCGATACCTTGTACTTGGCCGATTGGCCTTTGGATGCGGAGGAAGCACGGCGGCGGCAACAGGCCCACACCCCTTACCGGCGCAGTGTCGATCTGGGCGACGGCGTCCAGCTGGAGTTGGTTCGCATCCCGGCCGGCCCGTTCATCATGGGCGATCTGGCCGGCTTTCCCGACGAACGCCCGCGAACTGCCGTCCAGATCGAACAACCCTTCTGGATGGGTACCGTCACCGTGACCAATAAACAATTCGCCCGCTTCGACCCCACCCATGACAGCCGAGTGGAATCCCGGCATGCCATGCAGTTCGGGGTCCGTGGTTTCTATGTCAACGGACCGCGGCAACCGGTCGTCCGGGTCTCGTGGCAGCAGGCGAACGCCTTCTGCCAGTGGCTGTCCGAGCAGACCGGGGAATCGTTCCGCTTGCCGAGCGAGGCCGAATGGGAATATGCCAGCCGGGCGGGCACGGATACGGCCTTTTTCTTTGGCGACGTCGACAGCGATTACAGTGCCTACGCCAACCTGGCGGATCAGACTTTGGCCGAATTCGTCTGCCATCCCTACAAGAAAGAGCGCCAACCGTTCCCTGATCCCGGTCCTTATGATGACTGGATCCCCCGCGACGATCGGTTTCGCGACGGGGGCTTCGTCTCCGAAGACGTGGGCAGCTACCGCCCCAATCCCTGGCAGCTGAACGATGTGCACGGCAACGTCTGGGAATGGACACGCACGGCCTACCGACCTTACCCTTACGACGAACACGACGGGCGGAACGAACCGGCGCCGGACGAGCGGCGGGTGGTGCGTGGGGGCTCCTGGCGCAATCGGCCGCGTGAATCGCGCGCCGCCGCCCGACTGGCCTTTCGACCCTACCAAGGCGTCTTCCACGTCGGCTTCCGCGTGGTGGCCGACGTGGAGACCAGCGGGCTCGAACCGCCCTCGCCCGGCCCGCAAAGCAACGACTCGAACCCCC
>SLEY01000105.1 GCA_007124535.1 Planctomycetaceae bacterium | reverse complement strand
GGCCGTCCGCATATTCGACCAGCATCCGCACGCGGTCCTCGAACAGGTACAGCGTGAACAGTCCGCCGGCCGCTCCGCGGTTCAGGAACACTTGGGACCCGCGGGTATGCCGCAAGTTGACCCAGGTGGCCAGGGTCAAGGCATCCAGGTCGAAGGCATCGCCCTCGTCGACGGCGGCGTAGGTCGCTTGGCCGTCGAACGAGACGCCCTCGTCCGGCGTCGCCAGTTCGTCGGCTCCCGCCGGCGTGACCGGCAGGGTGGCCAAGAGGGTCATCGCGGCCAGGACCGCGGCTGCGCGTCTGGAGAAGGTTCGTCCCGTCATCGTTGCTGCTCCTTAAAGTGGAAAGGGAAAAACTCGAGTGGCCGGCCTGCTTGTCGGCCGTAGGGAGCGGTTGCTCACCACGTCGATTCCGGCGCGGGCGGCTGCGGCGGGTCCAACAGGATCGGTTCCGCTTCGTCCTCCGCCATCGTATAGGGCAGTTGGTACACCCGCTGGCCTGTGGAATCGGTGAAAAACAGGCGCGAGATGGAGAACTGGCTGGAGTCGCCGTCGGCCCAGATGCCGAACAGCGGATCGACCGGGTTGTGTGGCCGCCGCAGGTAGCTGTGATTCTGGGGGCTGTTGCGGGTCACCGCCCGGTCCAGCTGCCAGGTCTCGCCCCGGTCCGAGGAAACCCATCGCCCCACCTCGCCGCCGGTGAAGTACGGTTGCGGGCCGGGCAGGGCCGGGCCGATCAGGCTCCAGCGATCTCCGTCCAGGTACAGGCTGCCCATGTCGTAGTTGTGGTCCGATTCGGTGATCGTGCGGGTCCGCCACGCCTGGCCCGTCCAGCGGGTGATTTCCCATTTCCGCGGATCATTCGCCGGGCCGGGCTGATAACCGCCGCTGGACACGCCCAGGATCACCGGATGCCCCTGATCGTCGAACAGCAGCTTGGTGATGTAGAACAACCGGCCCTGCGACTCGTAATCCACCACCAGGGCCGGATTGTGGATTTCGTCCAGCGGGGTTGTCAGCGGTTGGCCGTCCACCGTGGTCCAGGTTTCGCCGAAGTCGCTGGTTTCCATGTAGTAGATGTTCGTTCGCCGATCGACGCTGCCCCCGGGGTGGTAATTGAAGGCCGTACCGACCCGGTTGCCCTGCTGGCGACTGACCTGGTAATGGCCGCCGAACCCGGCCAGTTTGTTCAGATCCTCGGCGGGCTGCTCGGTCCAATCCGTGCCGTCGCGGCTGGTCTCCCAATACAGCTCCCGGCCGCGGGTGTACAGGGTCAGCAGGTGCAGGAACCCGCGCCCGGGTTGGTGCCAGACCTGCGAATAGGTTTGTTCTCGCGAGATGATCTTGTCGAACGCGGCGACCGAATACGGTTCGGTGCTGCGGAAGATTTGTCCCGGCCGACCCCGGCCCCGCCCGGCGATGAAGATCCACACGTAGCCCTGATCGTCCAAGGCCAGGCTGGGATTGTCATGCGGATCGTCGATGCCGCGCTGGTCCCTCACGATCGTCGGCCGCGGTACGCGGTGCCTCTGGTGATCGTAGTACGAGGCCATGACCAGCAGGTACCGGTCCTCCGGCCCCGTTGTGCCGCCGTAGACAAAGAACGTCTTGTCGACCTCGGGGGCGTAGATGGCCATCGGGGTCAGCGTATGGCTGAAACAGAAGGCCAGTCCGCCCGAATACTTGTCGCCGTATTCGCCCGTCATCTGTCCCAATGTGAACCAGATGCCGCGATAGCCGTCGACCTGGTCCTGGAATGTGTAGAAGCGGAAGTCCTGTTCGGTCGTCCCTCGCGCGTTCTCCGCCCGAACCGTCGCGCGATACGTGGTATTGGGAGCGAATCCGGACAGCGTCACTTCGCGGGCCTGCGGAGGTCCGGCGATCTCCAACCGATCCGTGACGTCGTCGTCATTCAACCCCATGCGGATCGCCTCCCGCTCCACGGGCCGATCCGAGGTGATTTGGAAACGCAGCGGCTGCTCCGGATCCAGAATGCCGCCGAGCCGCTCGGGAGCCAGCAGGGCCACGGCGGGCGGGCCGGGAACGGAGGTGATCCGCAGGTTGGCCAGTTCGGCATAATCGCCCGCTTGCCCGCGAATGCTGCTGATCCGCAGCCGCCCGAAGGCCGTGCCCGGAGGAAACGAATTGCGCCAGCCCAATCGCTGGCCCACCCGCCGGCCGTCGATCCGGACATCGAACGTATTCGCATCCAGATCGTGAACCAGCCGGTAATGACGCCACTCTTCGTCCAAATCCGCCAAGTCGTGGTAGCTGCCGTCGAAATAGGACAGCTTGCCCGGCTCATGCCCCCAGATCAGGACCGAAGCCTGATGGCCGGCCTCCGTCTGGCCGGGTCGGAGGAGGAACAGGTCCAGCGTGCGGGAGTCGGCGGTCGAAACCCGGGCATCGAAAGAGATCGTCAAGCGTCGATGCGCGGCGGGGGGAAAGTCCAACAGGTCCGCATCCGTCGGCTGCCGCCCCGTCTGATACCGCCGCAAGACCCGCTCGAAACAGTCGTCCTCCAAGTCGACGATCTGGCCTGGTCGAGCGGTATCGGAAGCCGGGGTCCACTGGCTGCCGTGATGGGAAACCGCGGTCAAATCGCCGGCCGGATAGAGCGACGGGTCGGCAAAACCGGCCGCATCGAACAGCACCACCTCCTCCTCTTCCTCGCCCCCGGCCACCGGCAGCGCCGGCAGGCACAGCAGCGTGACCAGCGTGACCGAGAGGGCGGAAGCGAACGGGCGGCAAACGGCAAGGGCGCGGGCCCACGGCAAAGCGGCGCGTCGAATCATCGGAACCTCTCTTGAATTACAGGAAAACCTTGCTCCACCCCCCCCATCGCCCCAGACCCGCTACGGGATGTCCCAAAACTCCACCGGCTCCGGCGTCGCGTATTCCTGGTCCATCGTATAGGGCAGCTGCCAAACCCGATCGCCCTCGCGATTGGTGAAATACAGGTAGGAACGGGTGAAGGTATACCAGTTGCCGTCGGCCCACATGGCGTAGAAGCCGGGGTCGGCAGCGACCGGCCGGCGGATATAACTGTGATTGCGAGGGCTGTTGCGGGTTACATCCCGAACGGCGGTCCACGTCCGGCCCCGGTCTTCGCTGAGCCACGAACGCACCTCGCCACCCGTGCCCCAGCGTTGCGGGCCAGGTTCACTCGGCCCGATAAAACGCCAGCGTCGCGGGCCTTCGATGTACAACGACCCCATGTCGTAGTTGTTGGTCGTGCGGGCAACGTTGCTGACCTGCCACTCCGCTCCGTCCCAGCGCAACAGCGTGTAGTAGCGGGGCTCGCCAACCGGACCCGGACGATGGTCGGCCGAGGTGACCATCACCACCACCGGACGGCCCTCGGTGTCCCGTTGAATATCGTTCACGTACACCAACCGCCCGTCCGCCTGGAAATCGTAGGCCAAGGCCGATCCGTGGACGTCTTGATCCGTCAACGGGACTTCGACGGTCTGGCCATCGGCCGTTTGCCAGGTCTGTCCCAGATCTTGGGTTTCCAAATAGTACAGATTCGTCCGGCGATCCACATTGCCGCCCGGATGCCAGCTGAAGGCCGTCACCACCCGTTGGCCGCAGGCATGACTCACCTGATAATGCCCCCGCATACCGGCCAGTTTCACCGGCGGGCTCCAGTCGCGCCCGTCGGGACTGGTGGAGAAATACAATTCCCGACCGCGCGTGTAGCGGGTGTGCAGCCAAAGGAACCCCTGCCCT
>SLEY01000445.1 GCA_007124535.1 Planctomycetaceae bacterium | reverse complement strand
CGATAGCAGATCGACAACCCCAGACCCGTCCCGCCAAAACGGCGGCGGGTGGAATTGTCCGCCTGCTCGAATTCCTGAAACACCGCCTCGCATTTTTCCGGCGGGATCCCGATCCCCGTATCGTGAATTTCGAATAACAGCATCGCGTAGTCCGCTGTCTGACGGAGCGGGCGGACACGGACGGATACCCCCCCCGTATCGGTGAACTTGATCGCATTGCTGACCAGATTCACCAGAATCTGGTGCAGACGGTGGGGGTCGCCCAGCAAGCAGTCGGGCGCGTCGGGCGCCACCTCCCAGCGGCAAGACAGCTCCTTCTGCCGGGCACGAAAGGCCAGCGATTTCAGGCTCTCGCTTAACCAATCCCGCAGTTGGAACGGCAACTCTTCCAGCTGCAGCTTGCCCGCTTCGATCTTGGAGAAATCCAGCACATCGTTCAACAGGTTCAACAGAGCGTTGCTCGATTGGACCACCATTTCCAGGTATTCGCGTTGTTCTCCGGTAAGCTCGGTTTCCAGAACGAACTCGGTCATGCCAATGATGGCGTTCATGGGCGTGCGGATTTCGTGGCTCATGTTGGCCAGGAACGCGCCCTTGGAACGGCTGGCCGCCTCGGCAGCCTCCTTCGCCCGCCGCAGCGCCGCTTCCGCCTGCTTCCGCTGCGTGATGTCGCGGACAAAGACGGCGAAACCGGCCGAGCCGCCGGTCAGCGGGATGGGTTGCGTGGCCATCTCGGCGACGAATTCCTGGCCATTTTTCTTGAACATGGGGGTTTCCAGCCGTTTGCCCAGCATGGACCCCATTTCACCTTGACCGGCATAGCGGAGCAGATTCTTCTGCAAACGTTTGCGCGAGGCGGCCGGGACAAAAATTTCGGACATCAGTCGGCCAATCACTTCGTCCCGGCGGTAACCAAAAGTCTCTTCCGACGCCCGATTGAACTCGACAATCCGGCCCTCGGTGTCGATGAACAGGATACAGTCGATGGCCGCTTCGAAAATCGCCCGCTTGCGAGCCTCGCTTTCCCGCATGCCGATTTCCGCCGCCTTGCGGTCGGTGACATCCCAAAACAACCCCTGCACCCCCCGCACACGACCCTTCCCATCCAGAATCGGCGACTTGATCACCTGGACATACATCTTCTGGCCCTGCGGATTCTGATGGACCTCGATGTCCTCAAACGTCTGCTTGGTCTGCATCACCTGCTGGTCGTCCTGCACGTACTTGTCGGCCAGTTCGCGAGGAAACAGATCGTAGTCCGTCTTGCCCCGGATCCCTTCCAGGGGCAACTTTACTAGCCTACAGAAAGAGGGACTAGCATAGGTGAACCGGCTCTCCGCATCCTTGCGGATCACGTGCAGAGCCAAACTTTCCACCAGCGACGTATATTGCGCTTTGGATTCCCGCAAGGCCAGTTCACTGCGCTTGCGATGGGCATTCTCCTGTTCCACCTCGCGGGCCATCGCCTCCAGACGAGTCGCCTCCTGCGAAGCTTGACTGGCCCACGTCATCTCCGTCTCGGCCGATTGGGCTTCGATCTCCAACAACTGCTGCCGCAACCGGAGCGCCTCCGCCTCCGCCGCCTGGCAACGATCGACCACCCGGTGGAAACGGGCCCCCGCGGCCACCACCAACCAGATCGCGGCAATCGCCAAGCCGCGATTCAATAAGGCCGCCAGCGGGGCCTCCGCAGGCACGCCCCAGTAGGCAGTCACCGACAAGGCCAAGGCGGCCAGTAAGCTGCAGATGCCCGCGAAAATCAAACACCGCCGCTGGCTCCCCCCCAAACAATTGCAAACTACAGCCACGGGATACAAAGGCGCACCCGCCAGCCGAAATACGCCAGTCCAACCATCCCATAAATCCAGGACAAACGCCCCAAAAGCGAGCAGGACCGCCCAAAATATGACCCCATCGCGCCGGTTCATCGTATCACCCGATTGGGAAGACTCCCCTAAGAAGATGGCGTGGCGCCGGCGTCAGTCCTCCTTCATCGGTGACGATCGGCGTTTAACCAGCGTGATTTCGTTGCCCGTCTCGTTGAATGTCACATAATCCATGAACGTCCGGATCAACAGCAATCCCCGCCCACTGATCTTGCCAATGTTCTCCGGATCCGTCGGATCGGGTAAACGTCGCGGATCAAAACCCGGACCCTCGTCGCGGATCTTGATCAACGCTTCCTCCCGCGTCAAGTGTGCGGTGACGTAGACCCGACGGTCCCGATACGGGGACATCTCCCGCCGTTGCTCGCCCAAATAATGATAGGCCCCGTCCGGCCGGTCCCGCAGGTCCGAGCGCAATTCGAGATTGCCGTGCTCGATCGCATTGACCAGCGCTTCGTGCAACGCCGTACCCACCCGAATCAGGTCCGTGTCGTCACACAGCTGCCAATTCCGTAATTGCTCCTGCAGATAACCCACCACCGGTTCGTGAATGCCCGAATACTTGGCATCCAACACAAAATTCAGATGCGCTTCCGATAAACAGGCCAACGCCTGCTGCTCGTCTCGCTTGGCCGTGACCACCGTCAGCACGTCCCGGATGGTGTCGGCCAATTCCCGCGACAAAATCTGCTTGGGAACATAACTGCTGGCCCCGATCCGCAAGGCCTTGACCGCAATCTCCTCGCTGCCATGCGCCGTCATCAAAATCACCGGAATCGACGGGTGATGCCGCTTGATGTAGCGAACCAGCTCCAAACCGTCCATCTCGGGCATCTGCATGTCGGTCAACACGATGTCCGGCGGATCCGTTTGGATGATCTGCACCGCTTCCTTGCCATGCTCGGCATGCCGGGTCGCCATCCCCACCCGTTCGACAATTCCCGCCGCCAATCTGCGGTCGATCGTGTTGTCGTCGACGATAAGAACCGTGGCCACCGTATGTTGCTCCTGCCCCCTCGATGAGCCTGCTGATGGACGCAGGCGATACAGCTAGTTTACCACGGCGAGGGACCCTTTTGGACCGGCAAACAACGAAATTCCGGGCGACTACGCCCCGCAGAAACCGGAAAAAGAAAACCTGCCAGAAAATAAGCAGCCGAAACGGGGGGCACGACAGCGTCCGAACACTGCCAACCCCCGCGTCCCGGTGACTTGGAACGGGGGTTTCGCTACCCGAACCTGGCGAGGGAAACCCCGCGTTACGAAAAGAGCCACCAGGACGCGAACGTCTTCATCGAACCCACGTGTCACCGCGCCAAGTCTTAACCGTCGCTGTACTCGGCACTGAAAAACGCTTGGCTCTCCGCCGGCGTGGCCTTGATCGTCCGAGCGCCCTCCTGCCAATTCGCCGGGCAAACTTCCCCTTGCTGTTCAAAATACTGCAACGCCTTGATCATTCGCAAAGCCTCGTCCACGCTGCGACCTAGCGGCAGATCGTTGACCAACTGATGCCGAACCACCCCCTCTTTGTCGATCAAAAACAGCCCACGGAGGCACAAACCGTCCGGGAGCAAAACGTCGTACGCCTCTCCGAGTCCTTTGCTCAAGTCCGAGAGCAGGGGGTAGTCGATCTGGCCTAAGCCGCCCTCACTACGAGGGGTATTTCTCCACGCCAAGTGGGTGTAGTGACTGTCGATCGAAGCCCCCAACACCTGTACGCCCAAGGCCTCGAATTCCTGAATGCGATCCGAAAAAGCGATGATCTCGGTCGGGCAGACGAAAGTGAAGTCCAACGGATAGAAGAACAACAGGACGTACTTGCCTCGGTAGTCGGACAGACCGACCT
>SLEY01000013.1 GCA_007124535.1 Planctomycetaceae bacterium | reverse complement strand
GCGTCTTTGACCGCGCAATCCGTTTCGTGGGTATGCGTGCAATCCGGGAAACGGCACAAACTGACATAGGGCCGGAGATCGCGGAAAAAGCCGGCAACTTCCTGGGGGATCACATCCCACAAGTTGAATTGGCGGATGCCGGGCGTGTCGACGAGATAACCGCCCTCATGCAACGGCAGAAGGCAGGCTGCCGACGTGGTGTGCCGCCCCTTCTGGTTCTCGCCGCTGACCGTTCGTACCCGCAACTGCAAATCCGGTTCGATCGCGTTCAGCAACGAGGATTTGCCAACGCCACTTTGCCCCGCGACAACACTCTGCCGCCCCGTCACCCAGCGATGGAGCCGTTCCAACCCCCAGCCGGTAACAGCGGAAAGCAATAACACCTGGTAGCCCATTTGGCTATACACCCCGACGAGAGGCTGAAGATCGGCGGGGTCGATCAGATCGATCTTGTTGATGCACACCAGCGGCCGGATCCCCGCTTTATCGGCCGTGACCAACATGCGGTCGATCAAATGCGGTTTCAACGCCGGCTCCGCCGCACTGGCCACGATCAGCAACTGATCGACGTTGGCGACCAGCACTTGCCGTCGCCCCTTGCTCGTGCGGCTCAACACCCCGTGCCGGGGATCAATCCGTTCGATAATCCCCTCGTTTTCACCTTCGGGTCGAATCAGGACCTTGTCCCCCACCGCCACGACGTGTCGTTGGTCCGTGCTGAGTGTTTTCAGCAGTTTTCGGGTGGCGCAGCGGTAGGTTCGCCCGGATTCCACGCGAACGAGACTGGTTAATCCGTGGATACTGAGAACCCGTCCGGCGAGGCATTTCGATTCGTCCACAGCCAGCTGGACCGTCAAACCGCCGCTTTCATCCCGGGCCACCGGATGCCCCACGATGGTTCGCTTGCGGGTCAGTTCCCCTTTGCCACTGACCCGCTCGCTACGGGGGCTCTCATCCAATTCGGGGCCCAGGTCTTGGAAATCGCGAGTGATGTTGCCATGCCGCGCGCGGGATTCGTGCCGTTTGCGAAGATCGGCCCGAAATTTGTGTGGCTTGTTCCTCTTACCCATCAAGTGTTCCTCTTGGAGCGCGGCTGTGGATGTTCTAGTATACCGTCCCAGGTGGGATTCGTCGTCCCAAGCACGTGGCTGGTGGCTGAATGTCCGCTCTTTCAGGTAGTCCGTATTTTACATTAGGATGGTATTGTCGGCAAAGGAGTTACGGAGTCGGATGGATGTGGAGCGAGCGTTTGTCGCGGGAGTGTCGTTTGTGTTGGGTCTCTGCACACTTCTCGTGGGGGTTTTGAACGTGGAGTGGTGTTTCCGTTTACCCAAAGCCCGTTGGGTCGAGCGGCGCTGGGGGCGACTCGCGGCTCGGGGACTGTTCGTTGCCCTGGGCCTGCTGCTAATTCTCCTAGCTGCTATTATCGCCAGAGGCTGAAGCCGTTCCATGCCTGCCGCGGTTTTTGCCGATAACAGAGTCAGATAGGCGCGGTCCCCCGTTCCATTCGGGCGTAAAATGTTCAGAGTAGGGCGGTAGGATTCGGCCGAATTTCGGGAGTTCGCTCTTGGAATGCGACCCGCTCCTTTGCATCGCGGGTTTCAAAATCGGCGATTTCGCTAGCAAGAATGCTTTTGGCAGAATAAAATGAAAGAATCCGGGCGTCATGGGCGCCTCGATTGACGAGACAAGGCAAGGTGGCTCGCTGGGCCAACGGTGGGGACCTGAATCGTATTCCTCTGGGATTGGAGTCTTTGAACATGTCCAAACGCGAAATTTTGTGGCTGCCGGCTTTCGGGCTGGCTTTGCTTGCCATGACGGTGGGGGTGGCAACGCCGCCTGTGGCAAATGCCGATCAGGGTGCGCTGTGGACCTATGACAGTCCCGCAGGTTCGACCTACTATGCCTTGAGTCTGACTCCGACGGTCCCGGCCCCGGCGGCCTCCGGCCACGACGTGCTGGTGATGTTCGACACATCGGCAAGCCAAGCGGGCGTCTATCGGGACGATGCCATGCAGGCGCTGCGGACCATGTTAGGGAACTTGGATGACGATGATCGTGTGCAGTTGATGGCGGTGGACTTGAACGCCACCCCTTTGACCGAGGCATTCGTTCCGGCCCAGAGTGAGGCGATTGCAGCGGGCCTCAGGCAATTGGAGCAACGGGCGCCGTTGGGCGCGACGGATTTGCGAGCCGCTTTGGGAGCGGCAGCCTCCACTTTCGGTCCCCCTTCCAGTAGACCGCGAGCAGTGGTTTATATTGGCGATGGGCGTAGCCGAGGCGGATTGCTGCAGCCGGAAGAACTGGATTCGCTGACCGAACAACTGGCCGGCAAGCAGGTGCCGTTTTCCAGCTTTGCCGTGGGCGCCCAGCAGGATGTGCTGCTGCTGGCCTCGGTGGCGAACCAAACCGGTGGGATGGTTTATGTCGACGCGGTCGAGGGTGGCGAGGCAGAGCGGGCGGGGGTCGCGATGGCCGAGGTGGCCCGGGCGAGTGTGTTCTGGCCGCAAACGGTCCAGTTGCCGGAGGATTTGGAAAGCCTGCCCCGGCGGTTGCCGCCCCTGCGCAGCGACCGGGATACGATCGTGATTGGAACGTTGAATTCGCGCGAGGCCCAGACGGTGTCTTTGACAGCGCAAGTCAACGGGCAGCCGGTGGAGATGCAGTGGCAGGTGCAGCCCGAGGCCAGTCATGAGGATTATCATTATCTGCCGCAGTTAGTCGAAACGGCGCGGCAAGACGGCGGAATCACCCTGCCCACGCTGGGCTCCACCGGATTGGCGAATATCGCGCGCCAGATGGTCGAAGGTAGCGAGCATCTGGCGCGGCTGGGAGCCGCGGCTTTGCGCACCGGGAATACCGAAGGGGCCTTACAGGTGGCCGACGCGGTCTTGCAGCGTGATCCCAACAACCCGCAGGCTCGTGCGATTCGCCAAGCGGCGCAACGTCAGCACCAGGCCGGAGACGACCCCGGTCTGCGACTGGTCAATGTGCAGGCTCCCGGTGCGGCCGCCGATCCGGCTGAGGATCCGCTGTTTGCGGAAATGATGGCGGAGGGGGGAGAGTTTCTGGACATGGTTGAGGACCTGGCGGCGATCGAGGCCCAGCGGGTCCAGTCGCTGGTCGAACAGGAGCTGGCCGAGGCTCGCGATCAGATGGGCACGGATCCGGAAGGCGCCATCCGGGATTTGAAGCTGTTGCTGGAGACCGTGGATCGGAGCGACGCCCTGACTCCGGCCGCCCGGCGTCGGTTGCGCAGCCAGATCGAGGCGGTGATCCGTGAGGGGGAACGGCGGGCCCTGGAGTTTCGCACGCAAAGGGAACTGGCGGAAGCCGCCCGGGCCGCGGCCGAAGATCGCCAGCGGGTGCTGGAAGAAACCCAGCGCACCCGGCAGCGGATTCGCCAGATGCTGAACCGCTTTAACGCGCTGATGGCCGAGGGCCGCTACGAGGACGCGGAGGACATCATCGCCGAACAGGTCCGGGAACTCGATCCTCTCGGCACCACGCCTGTGGCAGCGGTGTGGTGGTCCCGCTTCGGCGGCACGGTGCACGATTTGCAGGTGTTGCGTGAAGTCCGCCATCGCAACTTTGCACGAACCATGAAGACGGTCGAAAGGGCCCTGGTCCCGTTCCCCGATGAACCGCCCATCTTGTATCCGGACCCGCAGGTCTGGGCCGATATGAGCCTGCGACGGCGGCGATATGCGGCGATTGACTTGGCCCGCCGCGG
>SLEY01000554.1 GCA_007124535.1 Planctomycetaceae bacterium | reverse complement strand
TTGGGTCAGATGCTTGACGATGGCCAAGCCCAGCCCGGTGCCGCCGACTTCGCGCGAACGGGCTTTGTCGACTCGGTAGAACCGCTCGAAGACCCGTTGCTGGTCCCGCGGGGCAATGCCGGCTCCCGTGTCTTCCACTTCCAGCACGGCCGTCGCAGGCTCGCCCCGGACGCGGACCGTGACGCGACCTCCCGGCGGGGTGTACTGCAAAGCGTTGACAACCAGATTGTCCAGGATGGTGCGCAGGCCATCTTCGTCTGCCCGGACCCAGATCGATGTCTTGGGGAGTTGAAAGTCCAACTCCAACTCTTTGGCGGCCGCTTGGTCGCAATAGAGCGTTTCGCAGTCGGCGATCACTTTCTCCAGGGCAATTTGGCGAATCTCGTAGGCCTGCTGGCCGGATTCGACCCGAGCCAGGTGGAGAAGATCGACGATCAGCTGGTGCAGGCGGTCGGCTTGTTCCTCAATCCGTTCCACGAAACGGAAGTTGTGCTGGGGATCGTGGATCGCGCCGAACCGGAGCGTTTCCGCATAGGCTTTGATCGCCGACAGGGGCGTTTTCAGCTCGTGCGAAACGTTGGCAACGAACTCGCGGCGAAGGGCCTCCAGCCGCCGCAGTTCGGTCAGATCGTACAGCACGATCACGGCGCCCGGGCTGGGGCGGCCAGGCAAGGGGGCGGCGCGCAAAGCTAACCGCCGCCGCGGTACGCGGAAAGTCTCGAACTCCCGCTCAATCCCGACTCCCGTCCGAATCGCCTCGGCGGCCACGTCCCGGACCACGCGGTGCCGCGTCAGCTCGACCAACGGCCGCTGCACCACATCCGGCGCTTCCATGTCCAGCAATTGCCGGCTGGCTTCGTTGGCAAACAACACCCGCTGGTCCGTGTCGACCGCCAACACGCCCTCGACCATGCTGCTGAGCATCGTTTCAAGCCGCTGGCTGTTCTCCTGCAATTCGCCAATCCGTGCCAGCAACTCGCGCCGCATGCGGTCCACGGATACTCCCAGTTTGGCCAGTTCGTCCGATCCCGGATGGGGAATGGGGCAATGATAGTTTCCCGCCGCAACGGCTTCGGCCGCGGAAGTCAGCTCGGTCAGCGGCCGCATGACGCGACTCGCTCCCCAAGCCATCAGCCCCAGGGCCAGCATGCCCACGGTTGCCGCCAGCAGCCAGAGATACTTCTGTAAACCTCGCACTTTTTGATCGATTCCTTGCAGAGGCAAGGCCAGACGCAGCGCGATGGCCTCCCCCGGTTCCCCGGCGACGGGCACGGCCAGATACAGCATCGGTTGCCGGAGCGTGCGGCTGGGGCGCGCGGCCGTGCCGACCGATCCCTGCCAAGCCGCCTGCAACTCCGGGCGATCCCGATGATCCTCCATCGACCGGGGATCTTCCCACGAATCGGCCAGCACTCGCCCCCGGGGGTCCACCACCGTGATTCGCATCTCGACCTGCGTGGAAAAACGCTCGATCAAATCCTGCACACCGGTCTCGTTCGCTTGCTCCAGCACGCCTTGCACCTGGTATCGCAAAACGATGGCCGTGCTCAGCAACTGGGCTTCCACCTCCTCGGTGACAATCTGGCGCTGCCAGCGGGCGATTACGGTCACGTACCCGCCAGCCAGCGTCAGGTTCAAGAGCACGTAGACCAACAGCAACTTGGTCGATAGGCGTGGTAAATGCATTTGCCGGATACCCCGTGAGGAACGTGGCGTCACTTGGCTCAATTGTGCTGGATCAGCAGGATGTCATCGTCCTGGATGACGTAATCTTTGTGCTCCTTGCGCAGCAGATTCCGGGCTTTGACTTCGCGTTCGCTGCCACAACGCACCAGGTCCGCGCAGGTCATCACCTCGGCTCGAATGAACCCGCGTGCCAGATCCGTGTGAATCGCTGCGGCGGCTTCCACCGCCGTGGCGCCCCGCCGACTCATCCACGAGCGGACTTCCCGGTCCCCCGCCGTGAAGAACAGCTGTTGTCCCGAGACGTTCATGATCTGCCGGACCAGGGCGTCGCGATCGCAGGCGCGCACGTTCATTTCTTCGCAAAACGCCTCCCGCTCGGCCGGTTCCAACGTGTCCAATTCCAGTTGCAGTCGTAGCGGTACGGCGACGGCCGGCATCCGCGGGACTTGGGCCGGAATTCGCTCCAGCTCCGGTTCGTCATCCGCCACGTTGATGACCGCCAGACGCGGTTTGTCGCTGAACAACTGAAACGAGCGGATGGCGCGCGCCTGTTCGGGCGTTAAATCCTGGTCATGCAGCGAACGGCCCTCTTCCAAGAGCGCCTGCAGCGGCAGGAGGAGTTCCAACTCCTTTTGCAATTCATCCCGGTTCGGGCGAGGTTTCTTGACCTGTTCGTGCAGCCGTTCGATCCGCCGCGTGACGATGTCCAGATCGGCGATCTGCAGGTCGTCCTCAAAGCTAGTCAGGTCGGCCAGCCGCTGGGTTCCTTCGAACGCGGCGACGACCATCACCAGGCACCCGGCTTCCCGAATCGTGGCCAGTCGGGCCGCACTCGACTCGTGCGTTCGGCTCAAACCGGGGGCATCCACCATTTCCAGGGAAGCTTGCGTTACCTTTTTCGGATTATATATCTGGCACAATTGGGCGACGCGCGGGTCCGGTACCGTGGCCATTGCCGTCTGGGCTTCACGGCCGCGAGCCGGATTCGGTTCGACACCCGTCAACCAATGAAACAGGGTACTCTTCCCTGAGCCCTGGTATCCCACGATTCCGATCTTCATAAGTCCTCCTATTGGGGTGCATTTGATCCGCTCGCCGATATGGATGGTCCGTCGGCCGACGTTTGGCGATGTCCGCATGGGCACCGAGTCACTTTTCGAGTTACTTTTATACCGCAACGGTCTGGATTTGTCCCGGCAGCCGGCGGGAATTCTTTCGCCATTTCAGGGCGAAGGGCGGTTTCTCGCCGCGGGGGCGGTAGCTCATGACCCGGCGCCCGACGTCGGCTTTGGAGGCAACGAACGAACCGCTTGGCGGTTGCACTGCAGGGGGGATACCAATTGTCCGGGCTCCGGATCAGGCAGCGGGCTGGGGAAAAGCGCAGCGGCGACCCAGGAATTTCCGGAGCGAGCGGCAACGTCGGAGCCGTCTCGGGGTTAAATCGTCAAAAGCGGGAGCGCCGCTTGCCCCGCCCCTTGGCTGGCGACCGAAGATACCAGAAACGCGCTTTGCTTTTGCCGCCAGGCGTCTAACATTTAACGAAGGGAGGTGATCTTATGAAGGCGAAAGCTTCGAAGTCCTCCGGACCGCGGCAACCGTATGAACCCTCGGCGAAGGACATCCGTCGCGAGTGTGAGCGAATCCAGGCGAGGTGGACAGCCCGCGAGCGTAATCGGCGGGCCGGTCAGACCGGTCAAACCGGGTGGGTACCGCCCAGTGTGGATTGGATGTCTCTGGCAGACGCGGTGAGTGAAGGCGATGCGGCTGCAGCGATCCGCGCGGCAGACAGCCCATGGTAGCGGGATTGACTCCGCGTCCCCCGCGAAACCTATCCCGCTGATTTGACCTTGGTCTCTGCCGGAAGCGTCCACGCAAGGGGAGCCGCCCCCCGTTCGATGAGGGCCCGATTGGCAGATGTGAACGGACGCGTGCCGAGGAAGCCGCGGTGCGCGGACAACGGCGAAGGATGGGCCGCTGGCAAGATCACGTGGCGTGCTTCATCGACCCAGTGGGCTTTCGCTTGGGCCTCTCTCCCCCACAAGAGGAACACCAC
>SLEY01000432.1 GCA_007124535.1 Planctomycetaceae bacterium | reverse complement strand
GGGCGACGCCCACCACAGCCGCGGTCTCTGCCGGCAGGTGGGTGCGGAGGGCCAGGGTATCGCTCATCAGCTGGGCGGTGCTGATGGGAAAACGGGGACATCCAGCTTTATTCGGACGAAGTCGCCGTCGGAGCAGGCGAAGGGTCACTCTTCCGGGGCATCAATAACCACCTTGAAAACGTATTTCTCCTTGATGCGCCGGATGTCCCCATTTCGCCCCCCGAGTAGGCGGCAGCCAACTTGTGGTCTGGTCCGTATTTCATCCGTGTTTCATCCGTGACCGGGGGACTCATGCGGCAGTCTTGATAGCCGGAGGCTTTAATGACCGGCTTGTGAATTTTGCATGCATAGCCACGAACCACCAAGCACCAAGCACCAACCTACCACCTACCAGCTACCACCTACCACCTACCACCTACCACCTACCACCTACCACCTACCACCTACCACCTACCAGCTACCGCCTACCGCCTACCACCTACCGCCTACCGACCGATACAGCGACGCACTGACCGCTGACCACCTTTCTTCTCCGATCCCCGAGTGCGATGTCGGTATCCGGCGAACTTCAACCGTGCCTGGCGCTCCCGCGTCACCGGCCGTCTCTCGGCCCAAGTCAGGCACAACCGATCCCAGACGCCGGATCATCGCATCGAAGATCGCGTGCAGGTGTGTCAGGTGCGGTTCCTTGCCCCTCATTCAAAGCCTTGAATAGAAAGCAATTCCGTACGACGCAACCGGCTCAAGGCGTGGCGCTGTGGCTTTCAGTTCGCGGGACGGGTTTGTATACTTGGGTCAGACGCGAATCGTGCGCGGGTACCGTGTGCGGCGCGCTTCGGGAAGTGGCGCGGTGGCGGTAGGGCTGGGCCGGGTTTCGGGATGCATCCAGTTTGCGGAGTAGCGATCATGAAACGACGTTCTTTTTTGAAAGTGGTGGGCAGTGGTCTGGGCGCGGGTGCTTGGAAGGGGGTTTCGCCGGGCGAGGCGAATTCGGCGGAGCCGGGCGACGCGGCGGGGATGCCCCGTCGGACTTTGGGTCGCACGGGGTTGGAAGTTTCGATTGTCGGTTTTCCTGCGTTGTCCTTGGTTCATGAAGAGCAGGATGTCTGCACGGCGGCCGTACGGGACGCCCTGGACGGCGGGGTCAATTTTTTCGACGTGGCGGCCAGCTACGGCCGGGGCGACGCCGAGATCAAATTGGGCAATGCGTTGAAGGGCGTGGATCGGGACCGTTACTATTTGGCGAATAAGACTCGGTTGCGGGATAAAGAGGGGGCCCGGAAGGAGTTGGAACTTTCGCTGGAGCGGGCCCACACGGACTACTTCGATTTGTACCAATTGCACTGTTTGATTCAGAAGGAGGAGGTCGAGGAGGCGATGGGTCCGGGCGGGGCGATGGAAACCCTGCTCGAGGCCCGCGAGGAGGGCAAGGCTCGTTTTCTGGGCTTTTCCGCCCACAGCACGCGGGCGGCGCTGGACGTGATGAGCCGATTTCGGTTTGACACGGTCATGTTCCCCATCAACTTCATCGAGTTTTTCACGATGGGCTTTGGCAAACAGGTGTTGGAATTGGCTGCCGAGCAGGGTGCGGCCGTGCTGGCGATCAAGCCCATGTGCCGGGGGGCTTGGCCTGAGGGCATGGAGCGGACTCGCCGCTGGTGGTACCGGCCGATCGAGGACCGGGACGAAGTGGACTTGGCGATGCGATTCACGTTATCCCAGCCCGGGGTGGTATCCGGTTTTCCTCCTGCGTTTTTGGACTTGGCTGCCAAAGCGTTCGCGGCGGGGCGGGCCTACCAGCCGGCAACGGAGGAGGAGTGGGAACGGTTGCGGGAACTGGCCGCTGACTGCGAGTCGATTTTCCATCGGGTGGAGAAGCAGGTTTCTCGGCACGAAGCCGCTCCGCCCGCCCACTGGCCGGACAGCCCGCACGAAGGCTGCTGCGGGCAGTACTACGTTTGAACTCCTGCGGCCGGCGCGGGAACGCTTGGCACGAGACGAGCGTTCAGGGCGTCTGGTCCGTGGCGGTTTCGTCGAACGCCGGATCTTCCGGCCACTGGAGCGTCAGGGTGCGGGTGGGCATTCCCAGCGTCACCGTCCGTTCCACGCGATCGGCGACCATGTCGTAGGTATAGGTTTGGGTGGGGATTTGGATATCATCCAGGACGACCTGGCCGGTGTTCCGGTCCAGGACCCAAACCGACGTATGTTGCTGGCGGGCACCTCCGCCGGTTCCGGGTTGCTGTTGTCTCAGGAACAGCAGCACGGGCGTTTCCGCTGGCTGGTCGATGGGGAATCCAAAGCGTTCGACGGGTTGCGGTTCCGGCCACATGGGCTGGCCGGATTCGCGGTCGAAGGCGTAGGCATGGCCGGTGATCAGGGGGGTTGCCAAGCCACTGATCACGGTGCGGATTTGGGCGGCCGGGGTATTCGGTTCCACGGGAGCGGTCCGGTTGGTGACCAGCAGGTACTGTTTGCGTGAGCGGATGACGTGCAGGGAGAGCAAGCCGGGTTCGGGTTCGAGATCGGCTTCCAGTCGGGTTTGGTCATCTTGGAGCGAGCGGATGAGGAAACGTCCGTCGGCTTGGAGAATTGCCACTTCGTCATCTTCGATCAGGGTGGCTTTGGCGTTTTTGGGCAGGTCTTCCCGCCAGATCGATTCGCCGGTCCAGGCATCGTAGACCCGCAGGATCATGGCATCCTGCTGTTCGGACCAGGCCAACACGTGTCGGCCCCAGGTGCTCCAACGTTGAGGCAGGGAATCGACTTGGCGGCGACCGAGTTTTTTTCCGTCCAGGGTCTGGAAGACCCGGGCCTCGGCGGATTGGGGGGGCACGACGAATACGTACTCTTCATCGCCGAACACGTCCGAACCTGGCGGCACCTGCTCACGTGACCAGATGGTTTCCCCGGTCAGGGGATCGGCGGCGATCAATTCGCGGGAGTTCATATAGATCAATTCGCGGGCGGTCAGGGGGCCGGTTACGCCTTGGAGTTGTTCGTCCTGGTCGGCGAACACCCGCCGCGTATCGCCCCAGGGGTGCCGCAGCGCGTGGACCCGGACCTGCATCTGGAACGGTGTTGCCCCGGGCACGGGGGAGATCAATTCCTTTCGCCACAGGATGGGATCGTTCGGGTTGCGGGCCGCCTGGATCAGATCGATGGCCAGCAGTTCGACGCCCAGGGAGACCACCAGCAGGTGCCCATGCAGTCGGAAGTGGGTGAGGCCGAAATCGGCGGTATTCAAGCGGCGTGTTCCCAGGTTCAGATTCAGCAGGGTGGCGCCCTGGCCGTCCCGCACGATCAACGAATTGGGATGTTGGTCATAGAAGACGCGCAGTCCCCGGGGCGCCGGGCCGGACTGCTGGCGAAGTTGGCAACTGAAGACACGGCGGTAGCTGGGGTAGCGATTGCCCGTCTCCGACGATTGGGAAACTTCCACTTCGCCCGGGGGCCAGGGTTCGGCTCGCCGCTGGGCCTGCTCGAATCCCGGCAGCCGGCTGGCGGCGGTTACCAGTTGCTGGCCCGTTTTTCCATCCCAGCAAACCTGGTCGGACCAGTGCTCGGCCAACTGCGAATAGTAGGCCAGGGCCTGGTCCTCCTGGGCGGTGCGGACCAGCAGTTGGGCCATCAGGGCCAGGGCCTTGCGGCGGATCGCGTCCTCGGGATGCGTCTCCAGCCGGGTCAGCAGCAACTGGGCTGCGATTGCCTCGCCGCCGGCCACCATTTCCGCTGCCTGGTTCAAGTGCAAGGAATCCGCTGCGGGATGTTGGGAGAAGTAGCGGAGGAAGCGCCGGCGTGCTGCGTTGTCTTGTTCCGCGGCATCGCGCCACAGAGCCAATTCTTGTTCCAAGCGTTGGCGAGGTTCTGGCTCGGCCGCCGCCAGCAGTTCGCGCAATCGGCCCTCGAGCCAGCGTTCCGGCCGGCAGGACCAACCGCGTTCCACTTCGTCCGCCTGCCAATCGAAGGAACCGCCCTGCTCGAACAGCGACTCCTGCAGATCGGCCAATTCGATATAGGCTCCGAACGCGCGTTCGATTTCGCCCTGCTGCTGCCATCCGCCGGCCAGCAAGCGCAGCAGCCGGCTGCGTTTTCCCGGATGTTCGGTCAGGCGTTGGATCTCGTCCACCGTATCCAGTCGGCTGACGAAATCCTCTTCGAGTGCCGACAAGAGCGTTTCGACGAGCAATTGTCGAGCGGTTTGGTTTTCGGGGTCCAGCTGGCACACCTGGCGCAACGTCTCGATTGCCTCCAGCGTCTGGCCCTGGGCCACCAGCAATTCGCCATAGTGAGCCAGGGCCTGGACGTCATCCGGATTCTCGGCCAGCTGCTGTTCGACCCGGGCCCGGAGCGGCTCGCTCTGGTGGTAGATCGAGAGCCAATCGGGACTGTGGGAAACGATTTCGTCCCGGTACGCGATCAGGTTCCCCATAATCGTCCGCGTCGGCAGGCGGCGTGCGATTCCCGCTTGTTCCTGGTCCAGAGCGATTTTCAGCAGTTCCGAACCGGTGGTGGGCAGGAAGTAAGCTTGGCCGTTGTAGAAACCACGCCCGCTGGGCGGGTCGGTCAACTCGACCGGCGACTCCCAAGCCGGCTGGCCGTCGGCCAGCCGCAGGGCGGTGACTTGGTCGTTGCTGACAAAGACTGCCAGATCATGATGGATACAGGCCAAGAACAAGCGGCCGTCCCGCGGTTGCGGCTCCCACAACCGCTCGCCCGTCAGCAGGTCCAGTCCGTGGAGTTCATCGGTTTCGACCGGAGTCAACAGCACCCTTCCTCCGGCGACCGTGACGGTGGCGTCGGCCCAGCGGGCGCCTTGCGGCATCGACGCTCGGGCCTGCAGGCGTGCGATCCCGAAGCCGCGCTGCTGGGAGCGATCGGGCACCGGCACATAGGCATAGCCCCAGAGGAGTGAGCGGGAGGCGAGATCCACGGCGACCAAGGCTCCGGCCGACGTCGGGCACAACAGCACCCCGCCCTCGTAGGATGGGGTAGCGCCGGCCAGCCGCCGCCGGCTGTCCACTTCGATCTGTTGGGATTCGACGTGGGCCAGCTGCTGCTGCCATTCCAGCCGTCCGTTGGCGGCATTCAGGACCACCAGTCGGATTTCGCCGTGGAACTCGGCCAGGGCGTACAAGTGGCCATCCAGTGGCAGGGGGGCTCCCAGGAAGAAGGCGCCGGCCAGTTGCGGTTCGTCTTCGCCATCCTCACCGCCCACGATCCACTGGGCCGCGCCTTGGCGTGCCAGACTTAAGGACACCAGTTGATTCGTGGAACGCGGGTCGGCCGCATCGCCGCCCCGAGCCCCCACGCGGCCGATGAACACCCGGTTGGCCGCCGCCAATTGGCCCTCGGCCGCATAGCCCAAATCGTGGATTAAGAAGACCGAGCGGCCATCGCTGCTGACCTGGCCATGCGCCGCATCGTCCCACAATCGCTGATGCAGTTGCTGCTCGCGACTCGTCTGGGCCAGTCGCGCCCCCTGCGGCCCGGTCAGCGACACCTCGGCGGTTTCGGTTTCCCAGGGCGGCCAGACCCAGATCCGTTTGCCGCTGGAAAAATCGACGCCCATCAGCTTTTGCGGCGTCCGCATCAGGATGGTTTCGCCCACCGCCAGCGGCTGGACGGCGGGAAGCGTCGCCCGGGACTCGTCGCGATATTGGCGAACCAGTTTCTCGACCATCTGTTCGTCCTGGCGTTCGGTACAGGTAGGCACCCGCCAGCGGGGGTTCAGCAGCGGCAAGCTGCCCGGGGCTTGGGCGTTTCGTTGCGGGTTTCCCCGGTAGACCAGCCATTCGGTCAGGTCCCGGCCCAGCGGGTGGGAATCCGCCTGGATACGCGAATCGAGCCACTCCAGAAAATCCGCCGCCTGCTCGAACATCGGAATCGTGTTGCCGGCAAAGGTCACCGCATCCAAGTCGGTCCGTTCCTGGAATTCGGTCAACGCCTGTTGGGCACGCTCGGGCATGTCCGCATACAGCCAGCTGGTGGCCAGCAGCAAGGAGAGTTCCGGCTCGAAACGGGCGGCGGACTGAGGCGAATCGGCCAGCCGTTGCAGATGGCGCGCGGCGACCATCGCCTGGCCGCGGCTCAGTGCCGTGCGACCGGCCAGCAAAGTCGCTTCCTGCCCCGCCCGGGTGTGGAAGAAGCGGCGGATCACCTCTTCCAGCAACCCGGCGTCTCCCGCCGACACCGCTTCGTCCAACAAAGCTCGGGCCTGGGTTCCGAATTGCAGTTCGTACGCCTGGCGACCGGCCGCTGGCAACTGGGCCAGCATGCGCGCGACTTCTCCCCGCAAACTGGTTGTCGCACCCGAACGATCGGCATCGGTTCCCGGCAAGAAGAAATCCTGGCCCTCCGCTTGATCCGTCGCCTCGTTGGCCAGCAAGCGGCCCAACTCGAACGCGGCGTCCGAATACCGACCCTCTTCGATCGCTCGGGAAGCCCGCATCCAGGGCCGCCGGACATCGCTGGGCGCCGGCACGAATACCGGCATCATTTCCGGTTCCTCACCACCGCGAACGGCTTCCGCTTGCCTCGGTACCAATTGCGGGACGCGTTCATCGCCATGAATTGGTGAGACCGAGAGTCCGGCGAGCACCAGCGGGATCCCGCAGCCAACCAGCGCAAGCCGCAGGATGCTTGGGAAGAAAAAAGACATTGCCGTCGTGAAGAACCGTTGCCTGGTATCCATCGAACATCCACTCCCGAAACAGATCGACCCTTCCCGCTATCGTAGCGAGCGTGGGGAAAAGGAGCAAGGAAGAATGCTTGACAGAATCCCTTTCGCGGGTTTTACTGAAATGCGAGTCGTGCAAGGTATCCGCGAGTCGTTCTTTTTTGCCGGTGGGAGCATTTCGAACATGCGTAATTTGCGTTTTTTGGCGATACCCCTTGTTCTGGTTATTTGGATGTCCGCAAGCCCGGTGCGGGCCATTGACCCGTTCTTCCCCGCGTTCCTCCAGCACTATCGCTCGACCCCGCTGATGCCCTTAGCGGTGAAGGCCCAGTGCCAAATCTGCCACTATGGGGAAGATGATGAGCGGAATGATTACGGACTGAAGCTATCCGAATTGGGGGCAAGTGAAAAGGCGTTTCGGGAACGGCGGGAGGATCGAGCCAAGCTGAACGCTTGGTTCAAGGAGCTTTTCGAGAAGGCGGAGGAGGGGGAATCCAGCAGTGGGGTCACGTTTGGCGAGTTGATTGAGCAGGGCCGATTGCCGGGGACGCCACCGAAATCGCCTCCTGCACCGTAAGAGGTCATAAGAAAACGGGGCGGGGAGACCTACGGTCGGCGGTTTCGGCGGGGTCAGAGACCCGCGCCGAGCGGAGACCCGCGATGAACGGCGCGCGGGGGCAGGAAATCCGGTCAGTGAGGGGGGGGTTGTGCTGCGAGAACACGGATCGCTCGTAGCGGGGAGCAGAAATCGATCGAACGAGTCGTATGGATTCGGCCCGTAGGAGAGGCATGTCTTCCCTGCGGACCATCGGCGAAGCATGTCTCTTTTCGAATCAGCTTTTGGGCCGGCTCGGGGCGTGAGCGCCCGTCCCGGGCTTCCGGACGCCGGGGAAGCGTTTGCGTCACGTTCCCAGCCGCTATAATAGGGAAGTCAGCTAGTTCTTTCGGAATCCATCAGGTCGGGCCCGTGTTAAAACGTCGCAGCGTCAGGATCTGTCCCGAAGGCGTGTATTACGCCTGTGTGTTGGGATTTATCGTCGTGGGGGCGACGCTGCGCGACATCAATCTCCTGTTCGTCCTGGCAGGTTTGATGGTCGGTCCGTTCCTGTTCAACTGGCGGATGGTGGCGTTGTCTTTGGGGCGTTTGGCGGTTGATCGGAAGGTCGCGGATTATGTCACCGCCGGCCATCCGTTTCCGGTCGAGATCGGTTGCGAGAACCAGCGTCGTCGTCTGGGCAGTTGGGTATTGGTCTTTGAGGACGCGGTGGTTCCGGAGCCGGGGGACGGGAATCCGGCGGAGGGGGAGGTGACACGGGCGGGGGTGATTTTACCCTATGTGGCGCCCGGTTCTCGAAGTCAGGCGGCGTATCGTTTGACGCTTCCGCGGCGGGGCCGGTATCGTTTCGGCCCGTTGCAGGTTTCGACCCGGTTTCCGTTGGGGCTACTGAAGGCCAGTGTCCGTTTGCCCAAATATGGGCGGATTCTGGTCGGTCCGCGACTGGGGCAACTCACGCCGCATTGGCTCCATCTATTGGACACGCAGCGGTTTGGTCACCAGCAGGTGCAGCATCGTCAGGGCCCCATTGATGGCGACTATTACGGCTTGCGGGAGTGGCAGCCGGGGGACAGCAAGCGTTGGATCCACTGGCGTGCCACGGCTCGGCTGGGCCGCTTGGCGGTTCGGGAATTCGAGCGGCAGCAGGAGCACGATCTGGTGCTGATCCTGGATTTGTGGGTTCCTCCGGAAGCGGAGCCGGCGGACCGGGCGCGGGTGGAGTTGGCGATCAGTTTTTCGGCCACGGTGGTTGAGGAAATGAGCCGTCGCGGGCGGAGCCGTTTGACGGTGGCGGTGGCGGGCGAACCGGCGGGATGCTGGTCCGGCCGGGCCACCCCGGTTTTCGGGCGGCAGATCCTGGAACGGCTGGCCATGGTGCACCCGATCTCCGAAGACCGGCTGGCGGCACTGGTGGGCGGGATGGTTTTGGATGTACCGCTGGGGGCCCGGTTGCTGGTGGTCAGTACGCGGAGCGGCAACCTGGGTCATTTGCACCGCAGCGCGGATTTTGCGGACAAGCTGCGGCATCAGCGGGCATTGGCCAACGTGATCTGGCTGGACGTCGGTTCGCCGCAGATGAACCATTTGTTCCAGTGGTAAGGAGGGCACGAGATCGATGAAACTCGAGCGGCTGGTCCAGATTCACGTCGCATTGCTGGTGTCGATCGGAGCCCTGCTGTTGGGCTTGGCTCAGGGCGATCTGCTGCTGAGCGTCATGGTGATCTTCGCGGCCATCACGTCGGTGATTTTCACCGATGCCTTGGGGTGGTTGCGTTTGAACCGTGGGTTGGCCAATGTCGCGGCGATGGTGGCCCTGTTCTTCTCGCTGACCGATTTTTTGGAGGCCGGTTTGCGGAGCCGGTTGCTGGCGGTGGCCAGTCTGCTGGTCTATTTGCAGATCATTTTGTTTTACCAGCGAAAGAATCCGCGACTGTATTGGCAGTTGATCATTCTCAGTCTGCTGCAGGTGGTGGTCTCGGCGGCGTTGAATGTCCCGCTGGGGTTCGGGGTGTTGTTGATCCTTTACGCGGGAGTGGCGATTTCGACGTTGACGGTCTTCTTTGTGCACCGGGAGGTGGTGCGAATCACGTCGTTCAGTCGCCGGAGCCGGGGTGGTGGTCGTGGATCGTGGCGGGACCGGCCGCTCACCGGGTTGTCCGGTCCGCAGGTTGTGCGGCGGTTGCTGGACACGCAGGCGCTGGTGAAGTTGCCCAGCGTTCGCCGCATGGCGGGGCAGACGCTGGAGCGGGGTCTGTCCTTTCAGGTGCTGGTCCTTGGCGCGACGACGTTGGTGTTTGCGGTGGTCTTGTTTTTTTCCGCCCCGCGTCTGGACAGTGCCACGCGGCGGGCGTTGAGCCGACCGACGCAGTCGGTGGTGGGTTTTTCCACCGAAATCCGCTTGAACCAGTTGCGGGACGTTTTGCAGAGCAACGAGACAGTGATGCGGGTGGCGTTTCGCGACCATTCGACCGAGCGTCCTTATGAGATCACGGGGGTTCCGTATCTGCGGGGTTCGGTGCTCAGCGATTATGTGACGCAGTCGGGGCAGAGCGGCTGGAGGCAGCGGAGCAGTTGGGCGGCTCCTTCGCCGCACGGTTTGGGCCCGTGGGGATATCGCGGTTCTTCGTCAGCGGATCGACCGTCGTACTTTGTGCCGACGTCGCGTTATTTGCCTCCGGAGTCCGTGAGGAAGGGTCGGGGTTTTTCGCCGCAGGCGCCCCGCCCGGCTCCCGGCAGGCTGCGCCGTTCCGCGGGAGTTCGCGAAGGAGCGGCTGCCGAGTCGCAGGCTCCGCGCGAGCACGACGGCGGGGACGAAGGGGAGGAACCCACCGAAGCCCCGCGCGAGGTGCGCTGGCAGAGTCACCGCTTGCTGCATCCTCCCAATCTGGACTTCTTGGTGCGGCAGGAGACGATCGTCGAGCCGCTGGATCAAAGTGTCCTGTTCGCCGTCACACCGGTTTTTGCCGGCCACACCACCTCCCGGGATGTGTCGCTGGACCCGCTGAGCAAACGGCTGTATTCCCAATCGCGGCGGAACACGCCCAGCCAGCGGGAATACCGCTACGATGTGGTCACCAGCGCCTTCCGCGGCGGTTTGCAGTTGGAAGTCACTCCGCACGTCTTCCGCAGCCGCTCCGAGTGGAATGATTTCTGTGTCGAACAGGAGAAGCTGCGGCTGTTGCAGTTCGATGCCCGGCGATTCTCCCGGTTGCAGGAGATGGCCGAAGAGATCGGCCGGGAGCATCGGACGGCCGGCTCGCGGCGAGCCGTGCTGGCTCGAGCCCTCCGGGACCATTTCCTGGAACCCGGCCGTTACCAGTACACGCTCGATCTGGGCAGCATCGTTCGGGACAGCCGGTTGGATCCGATCGAGGACTTTGTGGCGAATCATCGCGCCGGGCACTGCGAGTACTTCGCCAGCGCCTTGGCCCTGATGCTGCGGAGCCAAGGCATTCCGGCGCGGGTGGTGGTCGGGTTCCATTGTGACGAATTCAACCTGATCGGCGGATACTATCAGGTTCGCCAGCACCATGCCCACGCTTGGGTCGAGGCTTATCTCGATCCGGACGAGGTGCGGGAGGAGTTGCCGCCCGGCAGCGATACCAGTCCCTACGGCGGCTGGCTTCGGTTGGATGCCACGCCCGGCTTCGGTGCGGACCGGGCGACTCAGGTTCGGCGAGGCATGATCCAGTCGATCGACGAAGTGTTGGATTATGCTCAGGTCCTCTGGACCGACTACATTCTGGGCCTGACCGCCTCGCGTCAGCGGGAATCGATCTACGACACGGTCACGGAGACCACGGATCCGAATACTTGGGAACCTTGGCTGAAGCAATTCTCGGAGCAGCGGCAGGCGTTGACCCGCTGGCTTTCCCGCCAGTTGTTGCATCCTCGCACACTGGTGTTGCTGTCGCTGGCGATCGTCCTGGCCGGGGTGCTTTGGATACGCGTCGTCACGCGTCGTTCGGGTCAGGCGCCGCCGGTGGTTCGCCGGGTGTCGCGTTGGACCGCCCGTTTGCGAAGCCAAGACACCGACCGGGCGCGCCGGCAGCGGCTGGCAAATCAAATCGTCTTCTACCGCCGTTTCGAACGGTTGCTGCAGCCGTTGGGCCTGACCCGCCGGCCGGGGCAAACCCCGCGGGAGTTCGGGAGCGTGGCCGCCGACCGGCTGGCCGCTGTGGTCGAACTGCCGCATTCTTCCGATTTTGCCACCCGCTTGATCGAAACCTTCTATCGCGTCCGCTTCGGCCGGGTGGAGTTGGCAACCGCGGAACGAGAGTCTCTGGAAGGCGAGTTGGTCGCTCTGGAGCAGCGGGTGACCGCGCACCTCGAACGCCAGTCCGCGGCGGCGGAGCGCGGGGTGGCGAGGTCGGACGGGTAGCCGCGGATTCCTTCTTTCGTCTCGAACAGGCGGTGTTTCACGTGGAACACGTCTGGGAAACATGTGCAGCTTGCGCAAGGCGGGCGTTTCACGTGAAACAGGCAAGACGAGCGTATTGGTCGTTCCACGTGAAACGCAGCGATTCGTTCGGCCGGCGCCGCTTGGTTTCTGGGCGGCGGGGCCCTTGGCGGGGCGAACGGGGCGGTTGGCGAATTGGCATTCCCGAAAACGGGCCTCTGCGGGTACAATCGGGCCCGGCCGGGCGTTGTCGGCCATTGCGTGGCATGGAGGGCGGACGCGTTGGGAAGGATCCTTTGCGTAGCGAATCAGAAAGGCGGGGTCGGCAAGACCACCACGGCGGTGAACCTGGCGGCGGGGTTGGCCAAGTCGGGTGCGCGGACGCTGCTGGTGGATTTGGACCCCCAGTGCAACGCGACCAGCAGTCTGGACTGCCAGCCGACGCCGCGGCATGCGCTGGTATCGGAGGCCCCGTTTTGGGAGGCGGTTTGTGCCACGGGTCAGGCGAATCTGCAGGTGCTGCCGGGCAGCCGCAGTTTCCGGGATATCGAAATCCTTTCGCGGGACAACCAGCAGACGGCCGAGACATTGGGTCGGCATCTGGCCAGCCACACGCACGTCTTCGATTTTGTGCTGATCGACTGCCCGCCCTCGCTGGGCGAACTGACGCAGGCCGCCCTGGCCGCCTCGACGGAGGTGCTGATGCCGATCCAGTGCGAGTACTTCGCAATGGAGGGCTTGACCCAGATGATCCATGTGATCCGGCGGGTGATGCAGCAGCGGGCCGGTCGGCTGCAGTTCGGCGGGATCCTGCTGACCATGTACGATCCCGCTTTGGAATTGACGTACGAGGTCGAGTCGGAGGTACGGGATTTTTTTGGCGAGATCGTGTTCGACACCGTCATTCCACGGGACGTGGCGGTGTGCGAGGCGCCCAGTCACGGTTTGTCGGTGTTGGACTATGCCCCGCGCTGCCGCGGGACACGGGCCTACGTGGAACTTTGCATGGAGGTGATCGACCATGAGCAAGGATAGACGTTTGGGGCGGGGTCTGGCGGCCCTGCTGGGCACGCCTTTGGACGAGGAGGGTCCGGGAACGGATGGGGGGTCGGAGGCGGGGAGCGAGCGGGACCGACGGCCGGCGCGGTCGCCCGGGCGGCCTCCAGCCGGTCAGGCGGCGGCCGCCGGGGAAGACGGTCCGCCGGAGCGCGAAGCCCCGCACGACTCGCCGCTGATCGAACTGAAGGTGGACACGATCCAGGACAATCCGTTCCAGCCGCGGCGGGACTTCGGGGAATCCGAGATCGCCGCGCTGGCCGAAAGCCTGCGGGAACACCGCATGCTGCAGCCGATCCTGGTCCGGCGAACCGAGCGGGGATACCAGTTGATTTCCGGCGAACGCCGCTTGCGGGCCGCGATCCAGGCCGGCTGGACCACGGTGCCCGCCCAGGTCCGCGAAGCCGACGACCGGCTGGTGGCGGAACTGGCGATCGTGGAGAACCTGCAGCGAAAGGATCTGAACCCGATCGAAAAGGCCCTCTCGTTCAAACGCTATCTGGAACAGCATGGTTGTTCGCAGGAGGACCTGGCCCGGCGGTTGAGCATCGACCGATCGACAATCGCCAACCTGATGCGGCTGCTGGAGTTGCCCGAGTCCGTGCTGGACGCTTTGCGCAAGGGGGAGTTGTCCGCCGGCCATGCCCGGGCCCTGCTGCCGCTGGGCGACGAGGTCCTGCAAGTCGAATTCTGCCAGCGGATCCTTCAGGAGGGCTGGAGTGTGCGGACGGTCGAATCGCAGGTCCAGCAGCGGATCCGGGAGGAGGACGGGCCGTTGCTCAGCCTGAGCGGGGAGCCCGCGG
>SLEY01000397.1 GCA_007124535.1 Planctomycetaceae bacterium | reverse complement strand
ATTCCCGCTGGTGTTTCAACGTGGTGGTCGAACCGTGGCAGGTCGGCAGCGCGGTGTTGATCCGCGCGGTTGAACCGCTGGTCGGGGTCCCGCTGATGCAGCGGCGGCGAGGGCGGGACAAGCTCACCGAACTGACTCGCGGACCCGCTCGCCTGTGCGAAGCCTTCGACATCGATCGCCGACTGGATGGCTGGCGTTTGGGAACCGGCCGCCGGTTGTGGGTCGCAGCGGACCACCTGCCGCCGCTTGCACCCCCCGAAATCGGCTGCTCTCCGCGGATCGGGATCACCTTGGCCAGCGATCTGCCGCTGCGATTCTATGTCCGCGGCAACCCGCATGTAAGTGGTCCCAAACGCTGGCGGGTGTAGTCGGCGGCCGCCGAATCGCGAACGCCGGCGCCCCTTGCCCCGGTGCTTGGCAGTTCGCCATCGTACAGGAAACCGCTCAGGAGTCCGGAGCGAGCCGAACCAACAGGCTGCGCGCCGGCACGCACTGTTTGAACACCATCTGCAGATTGCGCTGAATCCGATCTTCGACCGAGTAGTACAGCGATTCGGTGCGGGAGACCAACCCGATCACGTTGCCCGCCTCGTCGAAAACAGGGCCCCCGCTCGACCCGCGGGCGTAGTCGGCCGTAATCGTCAGGATGGGAACCACCTGACCGTCGCGGCGTGCCTGATAGTACCGGCTGACCATCCCATCGGTGAAGGTATAAAAGCGTCGTGAGGGGTGGCTGATCACCCAGGCGGGAGTGCCGATCGGCGAATCGGCTCGCAGAGGAGCGGCGGTCAGGCCCGCCGCTTCGAAGCGGAAGATGGCCAGATCGTCCGCCTTGCTGGCCACCAGCACCTCGCGGATGGGGTACAAATCGCCGTCTCGCGTACCGGCGACCAGCGTCTTTGCGTTCTCCTGATCCAGTACATGGTAGTTCGTGGCCCCAATTCCGTCCGGGGATAATACCACACCGCTGCTGGGTCCGACGTGCCAGCCGTCGCAGCGGCCGCAGTCGTAGACATGGCCGACGATCAACACGCTATCGGCCCGCGACACGAACAGCTCACTTGCCGACATGGGCGTATCACGAGCGGCGGGCAAGTCCAATGCCCGGCGCCCTTCGCTCGCCAATTGGGCCCGTAATTCGTCCATCGGCGTAAACGATTCGTCTTCGATCAACTGCGTGGCCCGCCGATCCAGCCCCAGCATGATCTGGCGATCGTCGAACGTTTCTGCTTGGCTTTCCGGATCGTGCTGGCAGACGAGGGGTTCCGAAACGTCGATCCCCCCGTGCGAAACGGGCTCTTCTGCGACGGGCCGTTGCGCCCAATCGAACGTCGCACAGCCACAGTCGCGCAGGGTCTGGGAGGAAGCGGCCAGCAACAGGGCCGAGATCAGGGTCGGGGCGAGCCAGAGTTTTCGATCTACCATCGTTCAGATACTCGTCGTTCAGGGGGCGAGAGGACTTGACAGCGCTTGGGGATTCCGCAGAGAATAGCTCCGCTCGGCTGTCTCCACTTTCTCCAAAAAAGTGGAGGATGCTCGGAGTCTGCGGACACGGCACGAAAGCGTTCCCCGCCGCATCCTCCCGGATTGTACAAGGTTCAGGGTCGGTTCACCAGAGTTCCCCGGTGTCGTTGGGGGGTGGGCGTCCGTTTGCAGCATGCAGAGGAAAACTATGTCGATTGATATCGCGGTCGTCCCCGTCGCCGGTTTGGGCACGCGCCTGCTGCCGGCGACCAAGAGTCAGCCCAAGGAGATGCTGCCGGTGGGCCGCAAGCCGGTTGCCCAGCATGTGGTCGAGGAGTTGGCGCAATCGGGCATTCGCCGCTTGCTGTTCGTCACGGGCAAGGGCAAGCAGTCGATCGAGAACCATTTCGACATCGATGGGGATCTGATCACTTATTTACGGGAATCCGGCCGCGAGCAGGAACTGAGCGAACTGGATTTCGAGCGTCAGGATGTCGAGTACTTTTACACTCGCCAGCGGCGGCAGTTGGGCTTGGGGCACGCCGTGCTGTGCACCGCCCCGCTGATCGGCAAGCAGCCGTTTGTCGTCGCCCTGGGGGACTCGATTATTGGAATCAACGCGCAATCGGACATTGTGGCGCGGATGATCGACGAATTCGAGCGTTCGCGGGCGGACGTGGTCGTGGCGTTCCAGGAAGTCCCGCGGCAGGACGTCTCGCGATATGGGATCGCCCAGCCGCGGGGTGCGGTGGATGACGTGTTTGAACTGGAGCGGCTGGTGGAGAAGCCGGCGGTGGAGGAGGCGCCGTCGCATCTGGCGGTGGCGGCCCGCTATGTGTTCAGCCCGGAAATCTTCAACCAACTGGCAGTGACACCTCCGGGCAAAGGGGGCGAGATCCAATTGACCGACGCGATCCAATTGGTGCTGGGGGCGGGCGGCAAGGGGGTCGGAGTCCGCTTGCGGGCAAACGAGCGACGCTTTGATGTCGGCAATTTCGGCAGCTATTTCCAGGCCTTTGTCGAATTCGCTTTGGCAGACCCCCAATACGGCGATTCCCTGCACGCGTACCTGGCCCAGCGTTTGGAGACCCGGTGACCATGGAGATCATACGCCAGCGCGCTTATGCTCGAGCGGGTCTGATCGGCAACCCCTCGGACGGCTATCATGGTAAGACGATTTCCTTCGTTGTGCGGGATTTCTTTGCCGAGGTGATTCTGTACGAATGGGATCGTTTGGAATTGGTGCTCAGCCAGGAGGATCGCAGCCGTTTCGATACGATTCATGATCTGGCCCGAGACGTGCAGATCCACGGCTACTACGGTGGGATTCGGCTGGTCAAGGCGACGATCAAGCGTTTCGTGGATTACTGCCGGGACCGTTACCCCTTGCACGAACGCACCTTTTCGGTGCGTTACGAGAGCAATATCCCGCGATGTGTGGGGTTGGCGGGTTCCAGTGCGATCATCATTGCGACGTTGCGGGCCCTGATGCAGTTTTACCAGATCGAGATCCCGCGCCATGTCCAACCCTCGCTGGTATTGAGTGTGGAAACGGAGGAGTTGGGTCTGGTCGCCGGACTGCAGGACCGGGTGATTCAGGTGTACGAGGGCCTGGTCTACATGGATTTTGCCAAAGAGGTGATGCGTCAGGAGTCGGGTTACTGGTACGGTCATTACGAGCCGCTGGATCCCGCCTGCCTGCCGCCGCTGTACCTCGCCTTTTCGACCGATGCGGCGGAGCCGACCGAATTTTTGCACACGCCCTTGCGGGCTCGGTACCAGCAGGGGGATGCCCAAGTGCATGCGGCGATGACGCGCTTCGCCCATTTAACCCAGGAGGCACGCCAAGCTCTGCTGCGCAAGGACCATGCGGCTTTGAGTCGCTTGATGGACGCCAATTTCGATTTGCGGCGGAGCATTTGCGCGATTCCACCCGAGCAATTGAAGATGATCGAAACGGCGCGTGAGGCGGGCGCCAGTGCCAAATTCGCCGGTTCTGGTGGCGCCATCCTGGGGGTCTGCCCCGACGAATCGACCTACGCCACCTTGAAACAACGTTTGGAAGCGATCGGCGGTTACGTTCTTCGCCCCACCATCCTGCCCTGAAACGTGAGGGCGAACGGAACCGGCGCCGGCAAAACGGGACGGCCGCAAGAGCGTGGAAAATGCAAGCAACACGACACGAACTGGAATCCTGGGACCGCCAGATTGTCTGGCACGCGTTTTCGCAGATGGCGGAGTACGAACCGTTCCTGATCCAATCGGCCCGCGGATGCACGCTGGT
>SLEY01000260.1 GCA_007124535.1 Planctomycetaceae bacterium | reverse complement strand
GCACCACCTTTACCATCGAACCGATGATCAACGCGGGCGTCTGTGACGGGGTGCAGGACGCCCGAGACGGCTGGACGGTTCGCACTCGGGACGGCCAATTATCGGCCCAGTTCGAACACACAATCCTGATGGGCAACGACGGTCCCGAAGTGTTGACATTGACTCGAAATGGCCCCCGACGGGGAGACCTCTTTGGCTAGTCCCGCGGGTCACATGAGGTAGTTCGTCCCCCGTAGGTTGGGTATTCCTGCCCGACGCGCCCCATGATGGATTCGCCGTGAGGGACTTCGGGATCCCATGGGACGTTCTTGTCGATGAGCACTTGTCCGTCGGGCAGGAATGCCTTGCATCGTTTGCATCGTTCCCACGCTTCCGCGTGGGAACGCACGGTTTAGACGATTCGCGTCTTTTCCACTTTCACACATCAAACTCCTGGATCGTTTTCAGTTGATGCTGTTCGTTTCATGGGACGCGAAGCGTCCGAGCTTGCGTTCCCACGCGGAAGCGTGGGAACGATGCCCGGGTTGCGTTATGTCGATTTGCGATACCCGCGGAATTCGCTTTTGACACGCGAGTCGGGAATCGCTATGCTCCCGACCTGCCTCACAGGACAAGGATGTCCGTACACAACCCGCCTCGAATCCGCCCCGTCCCCTTGCTAGCCTGGCCCCCCTGCCGGGCGGGCCAGGGCCCGCGGGACGTTACCACCACGCACAGGGAGGTGCGAGTCCGGTGATTTCCCATTCGCCCAACCCGCCCCATCGGCAGGTGCTGATCGTCGATGGTTCCGCAGATACCCGCGAAGTGCTCAGCACCGCACTCCGCTTGCGAGGGGTCCAGACACTGGAAGCCGCCGGAGCCCGCCAAGGCGTCGAAATGGCCCGCCAATACCATCCCCGAGTGATCGTGCTGGATGTGGAAGCTGAGGCCGCCGAAGACGATCAGATCTGTCGTGAGTACCGGAGCCAGTCGCGAGACCATCACAGCCGGTTGGTGGTGCTGGGACGGGCCGTCCAATACGAGCAGGACTTGCCTCGGGATCGGATCGTATCCAAACCCTATCATTTCGCGCCGCTAATCCGTACAATCGAACAGTTGTTGGGTTCCTCCGCAGATACTTCGCACCGGCCAAGAACTCGCTGACGGTTGCCAACCCCCCCGCAGCCTCGCCAGGGCTCCGGGCGCGGCCGACCTCCCCGGCGAATTCCGCAGCAGGATTCCTTGGCCCAGACGTCGCGGGCTGACCAGGCCCGCCCGTGTTCCAGGCGGCATCATGGCCTCGCTGTTTGTTATCCATGGACGTGATCAGGGAAAACGGTTCCAGTTGGACGCCGCCGTGCTGAGTGTCGGTCGCGACGCCAGCAATACCATCCAATTGCAGGATTCCGAAGTTTCCCGCCGGCATGCCCAGGTCATGCACACGGATCAGGGGGTCTCGCTGGTCGATCTGAAAAGTTCCAACGGCACCTACGTCAATGGCGAACCGATCCAGGAACGCTGCCTTCGTTCGGGCGATCGGCTCCAGTTCGGCCGGACGATGCTGATCTTCACCGGAAACGAGGATCGTTCGTCCATCGATCTGCTGGAAGAAGTGGCCATCATCGATCGCAATCGGCCTGCCGAAGGTTCGCGCATCGTGTCTTCGATCAGCCAGGAGGAAGGCAGCCGAATCGTCTGCGCAAGCGATCCGGCGGACAGCCCCTGGCTCGCTCGCACCCGCAGCAACCTGCAGATCATGTACCAGACGGCCCTGGCCGCCAGCCATACCCTGGATATCGATCAACTGCTGCAGCGGATCATGGAGTTCATTTTCGAATGGGTCGAAACCGATCGCGGCTGCATCATGCTGATCGATCGCGAGACCGAAGAATTGAGCCCCAAGGTCTTTCGCCACCGCCGCGGCTCCCGCGATTCGGAAAAGATGCGGATCAGCCAAACGATCCTGGATTACGTGTTGGAACACCGCGAAGGGGTGTTGACCAGCGATGCCAGAACGGATGAACGGTGGGATACGGGAGCGAGCATACTTAAATTGGGGGTGCGCGAGGCCATCTGCGTGCCCATGCAGGGCCGATACGATACGGTGGGGATCATTTATATCGACACCTACACACCCCCCGGCCAGATGATTCAAAATCGCCAGATCAACCGCTTTACCGACGAGCATCTCAAGCTGATGATCGCCATCGCCCATCAAGCGGCTTTGGCAGTCGAGGACACGTCGTACTATTCGGCGATGGTCCAGGCGGAACGGCTGGCGGCGGTCGGGCAGACGATCGCCACCCTCTCGCATCACGTCAAGAACATCTTGCAGGGCATTCGCGGCGGCAGCTACCTGATCGAAGAGGGCCTGAAACACGCCAATACCGATCTGGTTCGCAAGGGCTGGTCGATCGTCGATAAGAACCAGGAGAAGATTTCCAACCTGGTGATGGACATGCTGACGTTCAGCAAGGAGCGGCAGCCCGAACAGGTCGCCGCCGAATTGAATCGCGTGGTGGCCGATGTGATCGAGTTGATGGAGGTCCGGGCGGTGGATGCGGGCGTGCGCTTACTGTGGCGGCCGGGCGAAGGCTTGCCGCACTGGACGTTTGATCCCGAGGCGCTGCATCGCGCGATCCTGAACGTCGTGACCAATGCGATTGACGCCTGCGAGAAGGCCGAGGATGGCTGCGTTCAGGTTTGGACCGATTATGACCGGGAGCGGCAGCTGGCGGTGGTCGCGGTGCAGGACAATGGCGAGGGGATCCCCGAGCAGGAGGTACGGCGGATCTTCTCGGTCTTCGAATCGCGGAAAGGCAGCCGCGGGACGGGGTTGGGGCTGCCCGTCAGCCAGAAAATCCTGAAGGAGCATCGGGGCGAGATTCGGGTCGAAAGTACACTGAACGAAGGCAGTACGTTTTATCTGGAATTCCCGGCCATTGCGGCCGGCCCCACCACGGACACGATTTCTCAGTTGCCGGGTGGGCGAACAGAAGAATGAGCGGAAGAAGGTGGAGCATGCGACGACGACATTTCTTGACTTATTCTGCCGCGGCCTTGTGGGCAGCCCGCACCGCGGGATCGGCGGGCGCCGAGAATCCGACCGATTGGTCCCTGCAGATCGGGGTCACGGACTGGGACCTGCTGGGGATCCATTACTTCCGGCACAAAACCCCCCGCCCGGAAGCCGTCGGGCTGGCAAAACGGCTGGGCTTCGACGGACTGGAGATCAACCTGGGCCGCCGCCCGGACCGGATCCCCTTGAACGATCCCCCGTTGCAACAACGCTTCCGGGACGAATCGCAACGGCATGACTTGCCGATCGCCTCGACCTGCCTGGACATCCTGCACCAGAACTTCTTGAAGTCCGATCCGTTGGGGGTGCGCTGGGTGCGCCAGGCGATCCCCATTACACGCGCCTTGGGAGCCCATCTGGTGCTGCTGCCGTTTTTCGGCGAGGGCGGTCTCCACGATCGCCAGGACATGGACCGGGTGGCGGAGATCCTGAAGGACCTGGCCCCCGAAGCGGAAGAGGCGGGCGTGGTTTTGGCCTTGGAAAACCTGCTCTCCGCCCGCGACAATGCCTACCTCCTGGACCGCATCGCTTCGCCCGCCGTCCGCCTGTATTACGATGTCGGCAATGCGGCGCATCAAGGATATCCGGTGCTGGAAGAGATCCGATGGCTGGGAACGGAGCGGATCGCCCAGTTCCATCTGAAAGACAATCCGCACTATCTGGGCGAGGGCGAGTTGGATTTCGGACGGATCCT
>SLEY01000009.1 GCA_007124535.1 Planctomycetaceae bacterium | reverse complement strand
TCCCCCCATATGTCGCCTGTTCGTCAACCCCGCCGATGCGATCGGCAATCGGCGCCTTCTGCCAAGATTATAGCCATGGCGGGAGTTGGCCGGCCGGCGGCAGTTCGATGACCTTCACCGCCAGCACACCTTTCAAATCCAAAAGTTCGTCGATCGCACGCTGGTCGGGGACCCCATCCAAGTTCAGGACCCCGATGGCTTCACCACCCGGCTGAGTCGTCTCGCGGCCCACCGACATTTGGGCAATGTTGATGCCATGTTGGCCAAACAACGTGCCCACGCTGCCGATGACCCCGGGGCGGTCATGATGGACAAAGATCAGCAAGATGCCGTCCAAATAGGCCTCCAGCCGGTAGCTTCCCAGACGGATCAAACGCGGCATATTATGGCCGAAGAGCGTGCCGCCCACGACCAGTTTCCGGTTCTCGCTGGTCAATTCTGCGGTCATGGAGGAGCTGAAGACTCCCAATTTTGTCTGTTTCTCTTCGGTAATCTCGACACCGTGTTCGCGGAGCAGCACTTCGGCGTTAATGACGTTGACCTCTTCCTCGAAGGCATTCTCGATCAAACCGGCGCAGAAGGCCGAGGTCAACAGGGTGGTGTCCCGCTCGGCGAGGCCCCCACGATAGTGGAGCGCGCACGATTCCAGAGAACCTTCCTGCCACTGGGCCAGCAAGCGTCCCAGGCGGTAGGACAGGTCCAGGTAGTTGCGGAGGGCTTCCAGCGTCTTGGGCTCGACGGCCGCCGTGTTCACCGCATGGCGGATCTCACCCGTCTTCAAGAAATTGATCAACAGCTGGCAACCTTCGATCGCCACTTGGGTTTGAGCCTCCTCGGTGCTCGCACCCAGATGGGGAGTGCATACGACGTTTGGCAACTGGAAAAGAGGGCTGTCGGTGCAGGGTTCCTTTTCGAAAACGTCCTGCGCGATACCGGCGATCCGGCCACTCTTCAGACCGTCGACCAGGGCGGCTTCGTCATAAATTCCGCCCCGTGCCGCGTTGATCAGTCGGACACCCGGCTTCATCATCGCGATTTCTTCCGGTCCGATCAGGCTCTTGGTTTCCGGGGTCAGGGGTGTGTGGACGGTCAGATAGTCGATACGCGGCAGCATGTCCCGGACGCTGTCGACGCGTTCGATGCCCAGCTTGTTGGCCGCGTCCGCCGAGAGGAACGGATCATAGCCGACCACGCGCATCTCGAAAGCCAACGCGCGTTGAGCCACCGCCTTTCCAATTCGTCCCAGGCCGACGATTCCCAAAGTCTTGTCAGCCAATTGGGTGCCCATGTAGGCTTTTCGATCCCAGCGTCCTTCCACCAGACTCTGGTGGGCCGCGGCGATGTTCCTCGAAAGAGCCATCATCAGGGCAAAAGCATGTTCGGCCGTGCTCAGCGTGTTGCCGGACGGCGTGTTCATGACCACAATCCCCTGACGGGTGGCCATAACTTTGTCAATATTGTCCGTACCGACCCCTGCCCGCACGATGGCCCGCAATCGCCGATTCCCCTCCAACGCGTCACCGGTGATCTTGACACCACTCCGCAAGATCGCACCGTCGAATTCCGCCAACGCGTCTCGCAAAGCATCGCCCTTCAAACCCGTACGGACCTCGTACGTGATCCCCTCGGCGGCCTCCAGCAAATCCAGCCCTTCTTGGGCAATGGAATCCAATACAATCACTCGCGACATCTTTGTCCCCTCTCACGGCAAAGGCTCAAGCATTCTGGGTGGCAAAATCCTGCATGAAGTCCCGCAACGCGTTCACGCCCTCCCAAGGCATCGCGTTGTAAATCGATGCCCGAATCCCCCCGACACTACGGTGGCCCTTCAACGCACTTAGACCCTGACGCTCAGCATCGGCCAGAAAACGCTGCTCCAACTCCTCGCTCGGCAGCCGGAACGTGACGTTCATCAGCGATCGGCTCTCCGGTTGGGCATGACCCCGATAAAATCCATTGGTGTTGTCCAGTACCCTGTAAAGAGTGTTCGCTTGATCTCGGTTCTGGGCATACATCTTTTCCAGACCGCCGATTTCCTCTTGCAACCACCGCGCGACAAGATCCACCATGTAAACCCCGAACGAAGGTGGCGTGTTCCAAAGCGAATTGTTCTCGGCGTGAATCCGATAATTCAAATAACCCGGAAGCGAATCCCCACTGCGGTCGAGCAGATCTTCCCGCAAGATTACGATCGTCACGCCCGCCGGCCCCGCATTCTTCTGAGCGCACGCGTACAGCAGGCCGTACCGCGAGATGTTCAACGGCCGATGGAGGAAATCGGACGAAGCGTCACAGACCAGCGGGACCTCGCCCGTGTCGGGATCGTCCGGGAACTGAACCCCCTGAATGGTTTCATTCGAGGTGATGTGCACGTAGGCAGCTTGCGGCGTGGGTTTCCACGCGTCCGGCGCCGGCAAGCGGTCGTAGCGGGTGTCCTTGCCGTCCCAAACGATGCGCAGCGGCCCCGCTTTCTCCGCCTCTTTCAGCGCGTTTTTGCCCCACGAACCCGTCAACACGTATTCCGGCGGCGCCGCGCTGCCGGGCATCAGGTTCATGGGGACCATGGAGAATTGCAGACGCGCCCCGCCCTGAAGAAACAGGATGTGGTAGTTATCGGGGACATCCAGCAAGCTCTTCAGCCGGAGTTTCGCCGACTCCAGGATGCTCTGAAAGGGTTTCCCGCGATGACTGATCTCCAGAACCGACGCGCCGACGCCCGGCAGGGCCAGCAACTCGCGCTGCGCTTGTTCCAGCACGGGCAGGGGGAGAACGGCAGGGCCCGCCGAAAAATTGAAGATACGCTCCGTCATGGTGGTGTTACTCTTACTTCAACGAGGGAGATTTACAAATCGCCCGCACGAACCGAGGGGCTCGACCGCGGGCCGCGAGATGTTTCCAAACCGCGATTGTAAGCGTCTGACCCGTGGATGAGAAGAACGGGCGAGAAAAACGTGGGGGCAAGGGGCCGGTTAGCGACTGACCCCCGGGGGGGAGGTCACCGTTCGCGTGCCCGAATCCGGGGAAGCGGCGTGCCTCTGGTGCAGCGAGCGGTTCAGGCTGGCGATTCGCTCGGCGACCGCCGGTTGGAAATGGTTCAATTGGTAGGACTGCTGATAATTGGCCAGCGCCTGCGCATAATCCCCCGATTGTTCCCGAAGTCTGGCCAGGGCGTTCCACGCGCGGGCATTGTGCTGGTTGATCTGTAACGCTTCGGTCAAGTGAATCTTGGCCGTGTCCGCCTCGCCATACTCTTCATACAAACGGGCCAACTCGACCCGCGCGTCGGGATTGCCCGGCTCGCGAAGGGCCCAGTTCTTCAGCAACCGGAAAGCCCGATCTGAACGTCCGGTCTCCGCCAGCAGCACGGTCAAGCCGCGGTAAGCGTCTGTGTGACTGCCGTCAAGATCCAGACACCGATTGTAGAGTGATTCGGCTTGGCTTGTCAGACTCTCGTCTTGACGAGCCACTCCGACGCGGTGCACCGTCGCAGCCATATTGTAGTAGGCGTCGGCATTCTCCGGATCGCTGGCCAGAGCTCTCTGAAATGTCTGCAAGGCCGTATCATACTGCCCCTGCTCGTAAAGACGAACCCCTTGAAGGTTGTGGCCGTCCGCTGCCATCTTGCAACCGACAGCGGCGATACACAAGCAGGCCAGCAATCGGGCAATCCCGAATTCCCGAAGATCTGGATGAAAGGGGCTCACAGCAAGGACGCCTTCCTTGACAAGGCAGTTCGGACCGAGTTCCATCTCCCGAGGCCCAGCGGCGACTCGAAACGGGTGCGGAGCTTAGTGCCCCGTCGCTCCGCTGGCAAGCCCAAAAGGTCCCTTGGCGCGCGGTAAATCCCTCTACCAGGGGCTACCTGCTGGCAATGACGGCATGCTCCGGGACACAACGCCGATAGCCCAAATTACGGAGAACCTCGAGGATCTCACTGCAGGTAGGAAACATTCGTCCACTCTTTCGCTTGTAGGCGTCCAGCGCCTGCATGAACTCGATCTCATCCGACGTGTACTCGCGCTCGCACGTGGTCGGGTCAATCTGACGTCGGCGGCCCCATCGTTTACTGCCGTGGGGCGGATCCGCCGCGCCATCGGTGCGGTGATGTTTTTCGCTCAAGTGGCCTGAGCCCGCGGATCGCCGACGCACCACCCGAGTTGTGTTCGTTTTACTTGCGGATTGGGTCACGAAAACTACCTCCCAGGAAGAGAAACAGTCGATGATTGGGGGGAATCAAAGCCGATCGTGGCGATCATGCGGAGACCGTCATGATTGCCGGATATAGGAACGTACCACGGAGGTCTTTGAGGAACAGGAAAACTGGGAATTTTGAGCTGGTTTTCCCGAACCCCCTCTCCGGTTGCGCAAGAAGCGACGAAAAGACCAATTGCAACGATTGTAAGCGGCAATTCAGGCTAAAATCGTCGCCCTCGCTCGGACTATGACGAGAAGGCCTGTCATGCGGCGGGAAAGCGGCCGTCCGAACCGGAGTCCGGTGGCGGGACGGGAGCCCCCGGGTCACGTCCCCAGGGCCAAGTGTCGCGAAAACCACTCCATACGCTCGCCAGCGATGTGGCCAGGGGGCGGAGCCCTTCCGTAAAGACCTCCAACGGCTCCGCCGTCTCACCCGCCATGCGATCCGAAAAACGTTCCCAGAACAAAAGCCACTCCGGGTCCTGAGCTGGCCAAGGAAGATGGAGTTCTACATGGGGGTTCTCGGCTAGATTGCGGAAACCCGAACCCGCCGACTCCGTAATTTCCGGTTCCGAAGAACCGGGGGCCGCCACTTCGGAGACTTCCGAGTCCCCTCCGGAGAGTAGGGGAATCCCTGTCAGTGCCACCAACAAAACCAGTGCGACTGCCGACCATGCGGCCAGGAAACGGCGAGATCGCCAAGTTTCCATCGAGGCCGGCCTGGTCACGGGTTGAACCAAATGGACCACACGTTCGCTAAACCCTTGGTCCAAAGCCGGGGACTCCAACCGGGATAACCCCTCGAATAACTGCAGATATGCCCGGCGAATGGCACGACAATCCTCACATCGCCGGGCGTGCCGCCGCAGACGTGCATCGGTCGCCAAATTGCGGCGGCGGTCCAGTAGCTGTTGAATTCGCTCTTCAAACTCGTCGCAGTTCATATCGCTTGCTCGTGACGACTCCCCGTTCCACCAAGCGGGTCGCCAAATCCCGGCGGGCACGGTGAATCCAAGTCTTGACCGTGCCTACCGGACGCCCCAGAATCGAGGCGATCTCGGCATAGGCGAAACCCTGCTCGTGAAACAGCAAAAAAGCTCGGCGATCCTCGGCACGGATTTGGGCCAATGCCAAGGCAACTTCCTCTTCCAACTGTTCTGCATCCTGCCAATTTGGTGTTTTGTCTTCCAAGAGTTCGTCGTGAAGCTCCGTTTGACCCGTTCGCCGTCGGCGATGACCCAACAGCGTGCGGCAACGGTTGGCGGCGATGGCCAACAGCCAGGGTTCAAAGTCACGGCGGCGGTCCCACCGCACCAAACTGCGTAACATGCGAATGAACGTCTCCTGAGCGGCATCCTCCGCATCCTGACGCTGGCCAAGCATCCGCAAGCACAAGCCGAACACGCGGTCCCGATACCGATCGACCAAATGCACCATGGCCGTTTGGTCGCCAGCCAGGGCCAAGTCGACAAGTTCCGGGATTTCCTGCTGCACGACGGTTCCCTCGGGTTCTCTGAAGGGAAATACCCACGGCGACCCACCGCGGTTTTCCGACAGGGAACAAAACAGAAAAGACCGGAGGATTCTACGGCAAACCGCCCCGATTTCAACGGTTGGTGAAGAACTTTTTCAGCATATGGGCCGCCGCTTCCCGCGAATCCTTGGGAGCCGTCTCTTCACGTTGCGGAAGTTTTCCGAACCGCTTCTTCTTCTCCTTGGCTGGACGACCTTCCGTTCCCGTCGCCGTTTGTTCGGCCTGCTGCTCCGCCGTTTCATCCGACGCTTGCTCCGAGGATTCCGAACCGGCCGATAACGTGACCTGATCGGTTTCGTCCAGCTTCAGTTGCCGCGTTTCCGGATCCCCATAACGGCGTAGCCGCGCTAAGTCGTCGGCCTCTTCCAACCAAGCGTTGATGTCGGCATCATCGACATCGGCCGACTCGCGCGAGGCCTTCGAAGTCCGCTCCGCCGCCTCCTTGACACTTCGCACCTTCGGTTTCTTTTCACCACCCAAACTGTGGTCAATCATCACCTCAAAAGCTAGCGGACCAATCCGTAGTTGGTCCCCGCTCTTGATGACCATATGGCCCTCAACTCGCCGCTCGTTGACGTAGGTGCCGTTCTTGCTGCCAAAATCGGTTAACGTAACCGTACCGTCTTCGACTCGGATCACACAATGGCGGCGGCTGATCGCATCACTCTTCGGACGCAGATGGCATTCCCCACTTCGGCCGATCACGCACTCCGGCACGGGGATCTTGACCTCTTTTCCCGAACTCGAACCCTTCAGGACTTTGAGTCGAATCTTCATGAAATGCCTTTCCTCGCCTGGATTCGTCAATTGCCCCTTGATACCAGCAACGCACCCCGGGAACAACCGGTCGGTGTCACTATAGCAATTCGGTGCTGGCCCTCCTAGAGGCACTTTAAGAATAGCAAAGCCCGATGAATTCGTCAAAAAAATGGGCTTGGGTTGTCTTGGTCTACCTCGGAGCCGCAAAACGTGTCACCGCCGATGGGTCCATTGCCGGTTGCCGAATTTCTGCGATCGGTACCTTGCGGCCTGTTCCACCTCACCCGCTGTGGGGCGCCCGCGGCATAAACCAACCCCCAAGCAGTCCCCCAGTCGGGCAGACCACCTCCTGGCTAGTTCGTACGGGTCAATCCGCAGGGCGGAAAGATCCTCGATTCCAGCTAACTCGGGGGCATGACACGTCTTACGCAACAACACACTGCCGTGCTGGAGAACCCCCCCGCGCCGACGCCGTTGGGCGCTGCCCGCAATCTTGTGCCGCCCGATTACAATATCGTCTTCCGAACGCCGCAAAAAGCACAAAAACGGCTCGTCACCCACCGATCCACGGCGAGCTTGCCCCCAACGGGTCGCCACAATGCCACGGGTGGATAGCTCGGCTATCAGCGTCTGGTGGCAAATCTCGTATAAACGGGTCACTTGGGAAGCATGCCGCACCGGAAGCACCAGACTGTACGTCAGTTCCTCCGCATGCACGATGGCCCCGCCGCCCGTCGAACGCCGTACCAGTGGACAAGCCTGACTGAAAGTGTGCCGGTCCCTTGATCTGTGGGATTGAAAGTAACCCAGCGACAACGTCGGTTGGTCCCAGAAGTAGAAGCGCAGGCAACCGGTCCGCCCGTTCTCACCCACCTGGTCCAGCAGCGCTTCGTCCAGGCTCATATTCCAATCTCCCGCACCGGGCGGGTCGACGATCAGTCGCAGGTCCATCGCAAGATCGGTTTCCGCGCCGCCTGAACCTCATCCGGACGACTAATAGGAGTGGTATAGGGTGCCTCTTGAAGACGGTCCAACGGCTCTTCCAAAATGCGAAACAGGGTCTCCGCAAACGCGTCCAGCGTCTCCTTGCTCTCCGTCTCCGTGGGCTCGATCATGATCGCTTCGGGCACCGTCAGCGGGAAGTAGACGGTGGGGGCATGAAAGCCGTAATCTAACAGCCGTTTTGCCAAATCCATGCCGCGGACTCCCCGCGTCTTCTTCACCTCGGCGGCCGAAGCCACAAATTCATGCAGGCAGCGGTCGCCGTGCGGCACGACCAGAAAATGTTTGATCAGACTGAGCAGATAATTGGCGTTCAACACGGCGTCCTCCGAGACGCGACGCAGGCCCGCGGGACCAAGGGTGCGGATGTAGCAGTACGCCCGAACCAGCACGCCCACATTACCAAAGTAACTTCGAACCCGGCCGATCGAGTGGGGACGCTCCTGAATCAGGCGGTATTTTGAATCGACACGAGCGACGATCGGCAAGGGCAGATACGGTTCCAACGCCTGGCTGACGCACACGGGACCGGCGCCAGGTCCGCCTCCGCCATGCGGACTGCTGAAGGTCTTGTGCGGGTTGAAGTGCATCATATCGGCCCCGAAATCACTCGGCCGAGCGATGCCCAAGATGGCGTTCATATTGGCGCCGTCCAAATAGACCAAACCACCCCGAGCATGGACGCGTTCGGAGACTTGGCGAATCTGCTGATCAAACAACCCCAAAGTATTGGGATTGGTGACCATCAGCACCGCGACCTGCTCGTCCAGCTTGGTTTCCAGGTCGTCCAGGTCCACGTAGCCTTCGGGGGTACTTTGAAGGGTGACGGTCTGGAACCCGGCCATGCGGGCACTGGCGGGATTGGTGCCATGGGACGTATCGGGAGTCAGCACTTTGGTGCGACGTTGCCCAAGACGCCGAAAATGGGCGGCCGCGATCATCAGGGCGGTCAGTTCGCCGTGGGCGCCCGCGGCCGGCTGCAAGGTGACGCCGGGCAGACCCGAGATCTCTGCCAGCATCTGCTGCAATTCGTGCAGGATGTGGAACAGACCCTGCAGCGAGTCTTCCGGCTGGTACGGGTGCAGATCGGCCAAACCGGGCAGCGAGGCCAGTCGTTCATTCCGCTTCGGATTGTACTTCATCGTGCACGAACCCAGCGGGTAGAAATGCGTATCGACCGCCATATTCCGTGTGGAGAGGCTCGTAAAATGGCGGACGATATCCGGTTCGGCCAGTTCGGGCAGCGGGGGTGGTTCCGCCGCCCGACTCGCCGCCGGCAGCAGATCCTCGATCGGCCGGACCGGAACATCGGCAGAGGGCATGCAGGTCGCCCGCCGACCAGGACGGGAACGCTCGAAAATCAGGGGGGTATTGCGATCTTTCATGGCATCCCAGGGGCGTCTCCATAGCAAAACAGCGACAGGCAGTTTAGCGGCCCTGATAAAACTGCTCGCCGCAGGTCACCGCTCGGCGCGGGTCTCTGACAAAACTGCTCGGCGCGGGTCTCCGACCCCGCCGAAACCACCGCCCGCTCGGCGCGGCTCTCGCTCGGCGCGGGTCTCTGACCCCGCCGAAACCGCCGGTCGCTCCCGGCCCAGGTCGGTCAGGGCCTCTCAAAACGGTACGTCCTCCAAATCCGAGCACAAACAATCGGCCCAGCCTTCGATCTGTTCGCGGGTTCGCTTCTCGGTCACCGCCACCAGAAAACAATCGTGCAACTCGGGGTACCAGCGTTCCAACGGAATCCCCGCCAGCCATCCCCGACGCTCTGCCTGAGACAGCAAGTGGGCGACGTCGGACCGCGAATCCCGAACAACGAACTCCTTGAAGGTGGGCTGAGCAAACGCCAATTGGTACCGCGAAGCCGCCGTCAGCTTCTGTTGAGCATAATGGGCCTTCTGCAGACATAACTCGGCAGTTTCCCTCAGTCCATGCGGACCCATCGCCGCAAGATAAATGGCGGCACGCAGCGCGATCAAGCCCTGATTGGTGCAGATGTTGCTCGTCGCCTTGGCCCGCCGGATATGTTGCTCGCGCGTCTGAAGGGTCAGTACCCAGCAACGGCGCCCGCGACGATCGGTGGTCTGACCGGCAATCCGACCCGGCAGACGGCGCACGAAGGATTCCCGGCAGGCCATCAACCCCAGATACGGGCCGCCGAAGCTCATCGGCGAACCTAATGACTGACCTTCCGCCACCGCAATATCCGCACCCCAGTCCCCCGGCCGCTTGAGAAGCCCCAAACTGATCGGATCGAAGACCTGGATCAGCAAAGCGCCCGCCTCGTGCGCAATCCGAGCCACCTCGCCCATCGATTCCAAGGCGCCAAAAAAATTGGGATGCCCGATAACCACGCAAGCGGTTTGGGAATCCACCGCCGCCGCCAAGGCACTCAAATCAGTCCGACCCTCCGCCGCATCGACCGTGACCAATTCTGTGGACAAATTCGCCAGATAGGTCTTCATGATTTCCCGGTATTCCGGATGCAAACTGCGCGACGTCACCACCTTGCCTTCCCGGCGCGTGGCGTTCAAAGCCATCAGTACGGCTTCGATCGTGGCACTGCCCCCGTCGTAAAGACTGGCATTGGAAACGTCCAGACCGGTCAACTGGCAGACCATCGTCTGGTATTCAAACATGGCCTGCAGGTTGCCTTGACTCACCTCCGGCTGATAGGGGGTGTAGGACGTGTAGAACTCGCCGCGCGAGGCAAGTGAGTCAACCACGGCCGGCACAAAATGATCGTAACTGCCCCCGCCCAGAAAGCACACTCTATCCACGGATGAGCCGTTCCGGGCCGCCAGACCTGTCACGTGCTGAACCAATTCCAGTTCGCTCAACGCCGAAGGCAAATCCAGCGGTTCGGATAATCGCAAATCAGGTGGGACGCTCGCGAATAGGTCCTCCAAGGACTCCACGCCGATCGCCGCCAACATCTGCGACTGGTCTTCCGGGGTGTTGAACAGGTAGGCCATCCTAACCTTCTTCCGCACACTGCTTCTGATACGTGGGGTAATCCATCAAGTTAGCCAGCTCCGCATCGCCAGCCAACTTGACCTTCAAAATCCACCCCTCATTATATGGGTCATCGCTCAAGGTCTCCAGCCGGTCGGGCAGCTCGGAGTTGACCGCCACCACTTGGCCGTTCACCGGACTGTACAAAGGACTGACCGCCTTGACCGACTCGACTTCGCCGAATTCCTCTCCCTGAATCAACTCCTTGCCCACCTCGGGTAGTTCCATGTAGACCAAATCGGTCAGTAGTTCGACCGCAAAGGCCGAGATGCCGATGGTCGCGATCCGTTCGCCATTCTCTTCAGCCACGTGAACCCATTCGTGGGTCGGAGCATAAAGCAATTGTTCTTCGTTCACCGTGTCGATCCTTGGAAGTCAGAGGAAAAAGCGTGGTTCTTGGAAGCGTCGCGCACGCGCTGATAAAACGGCAGCGGGACCCGCTGTGCCGATTGCAGGCGGCCGCGAATGTCGACTCCCAGTTCGATCGCCTCGCCCAAGCAATCGGGAGCCAGATAGGCCATGGCGATCGATTTCTGCAACGTCGGCGAGAACGTACCACTGGTCACCCGCCCGACGCAAGTGCCCGAACTCAACACCGGGCAACCTTCGCGGGCGACACGTCGGCCGTCCAGTACCAGACCCACTCGCTGGGGGCTGTCTGTCAGCCGCCGCCGCTCCAAAGCCGGACGGCCGATGAATTCGTGATCCTTCAACGTGACCGCGAATCCCAGACCCGCCTGGAACGGGTCGATCTCGTCCGTCAACTCATGCCCGTACAGCGGCATGCCTGCCTCCAGTCGCAACGTATCGCGAGCCCCCAGTCCGGAGGGTTTCAGACCGAGCGGGCCTCCCGTCCGGCAGAGGGCCTGCCAAACTTCCAGACCACGCTCGGCAGGCACGATCAACTCGAAACCGTCCTCGCCAGTATAACCGGTTCGCGACACAATACACGACCCGCCGAAATGTGTGGTGACCGAACCGCGATAATAGCCTAGCTTGCAGACTTCCGAATCGAGCGTCCCGGCCACAATCGCTTCCGCTCGGGGGCCTTGAACCGCCAGCATGGCCGTCGCTGCAGTCTGGTCGCAGATTTCGACCGCCCCGCCCTCCGGTGTGTGCTGCCGGATCCAATCCCCGATCTTGTCACGGTTTCCCGCATTGACGACCAGCAGGAACAGGGGCTGACCATCCGGCATTTCCAGGTGGGAGACCAGGACGTCATCCAGGATCCCGCCCTGTTCGTTGGTGATCAAGCCATAGCGGATTCGTCCCGGGCGCAGATTTGCGATGCGGCGCGTGACCAGCCGATCCAGCACGTTGGCGGCGTCGGGCCCGCGGAGGTAAAAGCGTCCCATGTGGGAGATGTCGAAGAGCCCGGCCGCGGTGCGTGTGGCCTTATGTTCACTGATGATCGAATCGTATTGCACGGGCAGGGACCAGCCGGAGAAATCGACCATGCGCCCGGCATGCTCCACATGCCAGGAGTACAGCGGCGTCGGAGCGGGCAACGTGGACATCGCTTGGTTCCTTGATGTGGTGGGGATAAAACGCGTCATTGTACCCGACTTGGCGGATTCTTCCAGTCGCCTCCCTCCGACCCGAGCCGGTTGCGTTGTACGGAATTGCTTTCTATTTAGGGCTTTGAATGAGGGGCAAAAATCCGCTTCCCCGCAGAGCCGGTCGAAATTCCCTGGAATTTTGCAGCTTGGCGGCCAAAAAAGGATTTTTTTTCGCGGTTTTTCGACCACGAGACGAACCGGCAGGGGATCCGTTGCGTAGTAGACGAATCTGGCCCATCGGGGACCGGCCATGATTGCCCCCTGCCACGGAGGAAGACGCCCTGCGCATCGCCGCCACCAAGCCGCTCTTTGCCGGGGATGAACTGGAAAACAGCCCCACCCTGAAGACAATCAAGCAGTTGTGCGTCAGGACAGTCGTACTCGTACTCAGTGCAACGGTACTCGTACTCGAAAAGGGTTGTGATGTCAGAACCAACTCTCGATCATGAACGACTCGGCCAGGAACCGCACCTGACACACCTGCACGCGACCTTCGATGCGATGATCCAGCGTCTGGGATCGGTGGTGCCTGACTTGGGCCGAGAGACGGCCGGTGGCGCAACCAGCCTGAACGCACGTCGCAAAAAGAAGTCCCGCGCCACGAGCAGACGAAGCGGAGCCCGATTGCCCGGGCTTTGTACGGGAAAGTGAAGCAACCGCCTCCGCCTCGCCGTCGCCGACCGGTCACGCGGGAGCGCCGGGCACGTTTGAAGTTCGCCGGATAAGGGAACGCCAAGGGGAATCGTCTCCGCACTGCCAAACACGGGCGGACGGACATTCGGAAGCCGTCGGAGCATCGGGGTCCAACAGCGTCACCCGGGAGCCGCTGCCGTGGAACCTCCCCGAGCATCACGGCCACCCACGACCGGTTGCCCTGACGCTTGCCCGAGCATCGCGGACCATCGGGCAAACCCCGGCCCTCACCCGCAGTTTTTCCTCCCTTTCCGCCTCACCGAAACAGGGCGGGTACCCACATGGCACTCGGGAATCGGAGAAGAGAGGTGCGTCAGTGCGTCAGTGCGTCGGTCGGTAGGCGGTAGGCGGTAGGCGGTAGGCGGTAGGCGGTAGGCGGTAGATTGGTGCTTGGTGGTTCCTGACCCCTGACTCCTGACCCCTGACTCCTGACCAATGACCCCTGACCAATGACCAATGACCAATGACCAATGACCAAGTGAGCCGGTCGTTGACCTGATCAGCATTCCGTGAGGGGCAGCCACGCGGTCTTGCCGTCGCGGGTTGCCAACCGGAATGCTTTCACCCCACGGACTCCCGCCGAAGCCCACCACCTATTGGACGCAGTTTGATGCGCCGATCGGGGTAGATGCTGGCGATGATTCTTGAAATGCCCCGCTGCTCTGAGCTGGGGCCCGCGGTCGCTTCTTGACCGCGAAGGCGGAAAAACGCACCTCAAATCCGTCATGGCCACGATTACCCTCGTAGCCGCATCTCCTTCTCCTCCC
>SLEY01000606.1 GCA_007124535.1 Planctomycetaceae bacterium | reverse complement strand
GTCCTTTCCAGGCGATAAACACATTCGGGTGGAACATGCTGAACGATCCAGTCTGAATGGCTCGTGATGATGAACTGATTATTCCTTCCCAGATCCGGGAGCGCCCGAATGAGCGCCTGCTGGAGTGGCGGATGCAAATGCAGTTCGATTTCATCGACGAGTATGACTGAGTTGTTGATCTGCCAATTGGCAAAATCGAAAATAAGAGGAAATATCGCTCGCTCGCCTCCTGACATTTCCGACAGTTCGTACTGGTGCAGGCCATCGTACAAGAAGAACCACGGTTCTCTCAGTACCTCATCGATATCGGAACGCGGAACCGGTCCATCAAAACGACGGTACGGAAATACTGTCGCATACGCTCTTTCAATGTCAGCGAACAAATCCCGTTGGCCTGGGCGAAGCTGATACTCACCGCGTTCAAGGCGCGAGTGAAATTACATCAGGTCCGCTAAGCGTCTGCGCAATAGGTTTTCGTCGTACTGCAGATGTCCGCTGTTCCGCGAAGAATCACCCATATCGTTCGGCGATACGGTCGTTTCAGCAGTTAGACTGGTCGCGGTACGATGCTCCGTATACCAGAATACGGTGCCAACGCGTTCGAACACTCGATGCCCTTCTTCGACGAGCTTCAGGATTTGCTTAGCGTACTCCCGTCCCCGGAACTGAAAATACTGTGGACCGGTTCCCGCGCGAACATGTCCTTCACGCAGGGTCAATGTGACGGAAGGGTCTCGTGAAGGGGCTACCATCGCCGAGCGATCTCCCAGTCCCGGCGCCTTTTCAAAGAATTCGACCGTAGCGTTGAGTTCTACGTCGGAAAAGCCGACTCTCAAAGTGACTTCGGGCGGTAGGCTCCAGGCATTCCCCGCGAGGCCCAAGTCGAAGCCCGGCCACTCGAGATCGGCGGGTTCATGAAGACGACGCGTCGCGGTTCCGAGCGTCGCCGCAATGGCCTGCAGAATGGTGGACTTCCCACTCCCATTGTCGCCGACGAGTACGACCAGCGGACGCGCAAGGCCGGTTTCGCGATCCGTAAAATCCAACAGGTCATCGCGGAATTTCTTGAAGCATTTTAGGCGTATGGATTCAACATGCATGGCAATCCTCCGAAACTATAAGACCTTTCCGGGCAACGCGCCCGCGGGTGCGGCCCGTGCTGCGTCCCAACTCGGTCAATTCGACCGGATCGGCCAGCGGCCGGCGTCCCGATTCGAACATCCCCATCACCCGCGGGACCGCCTTCCGCGTGGCTTGATGGTCTTCCGGCGCAACCCGATGCGCCCACGCCCCATCATCCACCGTCCCCGCAACACGCACACCCCCGTTTTCCACCGTCAACTGAACCACCCAATCCGGCATCACTCACCTCCGTAGCACCCTATGTACCACACCACCCCCGGATTGACAACAAGTGTCAACAACTGGGAACTACGAAGTTGGTAGGGTTTTGACAGGTCGGATCGAAAATTCGTCGCCGTTGCGAAAGTGTCTTCACCTCGTCCTTCAGCCAACTTGCTCCGCGTTTTGCACCAGATCGGCGGCGGCGACCATGCCGAATCCCGGGGCAGTGGGGACGTTCAGGCGGCCGTCGCGGAACAGGATGGGGGGATCGAACCAGCCTCCGGTCTGACGCACGTCGCCTTTGAACTCCTGGAAATCGTACAGATTGGGCATGCAGGAGGTGAAGTGCAGCATCTGCGAGTAGCCCAGACCGCCGGAAAGGTGCAGGGAGAGCGGCAAGCCGGCGGCCTGGCACATCCGGGCCACGCGAGCCGTGCGAATGAAGCCGCCGAAGTAGTGCAGGTCCGGTTGCACGATGTCCATGCCGTGATGCGCGATCATCCAGCGGAAGGCCCAGTGACTCGATTCCTGCTCGCCCCAGGCGATCGGCATCTCCAAAGCGGCAGTGACTTGTCGGGTTTCTTCGAGCCAGTCGAAGGGACAGGGTTCCTCGAAGAAACCGTAGTTGTGGGCTTCCATCAGGCGTCCCAAGCGGATGCTGTGCCGTACGTCGTAGGAGCTGTTGGCGTCGGCGAACAAGGTCACATCGTCTCCCAACCGCCGCCGCGCCAAGGGGATCAGCGCTTCGCTGCGACCGGGCAAGGAGTCTTCGTTGTTCGACATCCGCCCGCCCACACGGAACTTGACGGCCCGGCAGCCGGTATCGGCCAGCAGGCGAGCCAGATGTTCCACTTCGGCTTCGGGCGGATTGCCCCGGTTGCCCGAGGCGGGATAGACGGGGATGCGCCGGCGCCGCACGCCGCCCATCAACTGCCCGACCGGCTTGCCGAGCATCCGCCCCAGCATGTCGAGGAGGGCGAATTCGACCCAGGCGACCGGGCACCACAGCCCCAACGACTGCAGTTTGTAATTCGACCGATGCCGGTAGACCTCGTCGACCAGGAACTCCAGGTCGCGGGCATCCTTGCCGACGAAGAACGGCGCCACGCGGCGGCTGAAGATGGGGTAGAGTTCGGTGACCCAGAAGTTCGCGACGGAATAACCCTCGGCGCCATCCTGCGACCGGACGTGCACAAAGTAGTACGGCCCGGCATCGGTTGTCGCCCGCAACAGACGCAGCGAATCGATCCGCACCGGGGAGTCCAGAGGGTCCAGTTGCAGGACGGGGCCGTCCTGCGCCCGGGCTTCCAATTGCCGGGTGCAGCGCGGCGGCGGGCCGGCGGAGGCATCCCGCCCGGCTGCCACCGCATCGGAACCCAAGCCGGCCGCAACGCCACCGGCCAGCGTCCCGCCGACGAAGCCACGGCGTGTATATCGTGGGGTGGAACGCGACATCTTCAGCACACCTGCCTTTCCAAAGGGTGAGGGATTGTCGAAACGGTTATCGTCGTGCTCAGGGCATCCCGATGTAATGGGTATAGTTGTAGAGTCGTTTCTCGGGCTTCCGGGGCCGCGGGGGCGGATCCGCCGCGGGCGGCTTCTTTGCATTGGCGTAGACTCCCAGCCAATCTCGGTTCCACACGACCACTTCCGTCCAGCCATCGCCCAAAATGTCCGCGTGTTGCGCCCGGTTGGACGCCTTCAGATTCGGCAGCGGAAAAGCCGCCACGACTCGCCCCCGACCGTCGTACAGGGTCGGCGGAGTCGCCCCACCGCGGCGGAACCCGAAGATGAGGTCCTCCGGGCGATCGTCCCAACCCGAGACCGTGGAAATGATGCTCACCCAGCGCTGCGTTCCCGGATCCGTGCGTTCCTCGCGCCAGAGAAGTTCGCCGCCGGCGTCCAACAGGAGGATGGCGTCCGTGCCGGAAGCCGAGCGGTCGGTGCCGCGGTCGAGTGCGGCCACCTGCAAACCCGGCAGGTCGGGCAGGAAGTTACCGAGGATCACATGTTGGGCATGGTCGACCGTGTGCCGCCACAGCTCGTTCCCCTCGTCATCCAGCAGCACCACCAGTTCGCCGCAGTTGGCGACGGCGATTTCGTCGCGACCATCGCCCGTGACATCGCCCACGGCGACCGCGTCGGCATGTCGAGGCAGATCGGCTTCCCAGAGCGGGACGCCATCGGGCCCCAGCAGGGTGAAGCCGGCCACCAGGGCATCGCGCCCCTCGCCGGTAAAATCGTGCGGCCAGCAGTAATGTCCCGGATTGCCCTGATGGGTCCACAGCACGGAGAAGTCGTGGTCCAAGGCCCACACCTGACGGTAGCGGTCTTTGACGACGATCTGCCCGGCGTGCCCGCGGCCCGCGAAGTCGGCGAAGGCGATGCAGTCGTTGGCCCGAGGTACCGGCAGCGGGCCTTCACGCTGCAGGCGGCCCGTGCTGCCGTCGAGTACGCGAAGCTTTCCGCCCACGGCGTAGATCACTTCGAAACGACCGTCGTTGTCCCAGTCGTGAATCTGCACGGGCACGTCCGAGTGCGGCGACCTGCCGGACGGGCCGTGCTCGACTCGCCACAATTCGCGGCCCGTCCTAGCCATCGCAATCAAGCGGCGGATGTCCTGGTGGTCGACCTGGATGATCAGCAGGTCCAGGCGGCCGTCACCATTCAAGTCGCCCAGTCGCAGGTCATGGGCGCCCCCCCAGGCCCGCAGATCGATTTCGTGCAGCAGCACGGCGGGATTGTCCTCTGCGGCCGAGGCGGCAGGGTTAACCAACACCGCCAGACAGAACAAGCCCAGCAACACGGTGTGACGATCGAACATGTTTTTTTACTCCTTTCACCAATCGAGCTGGCAGTCAGTATCTCACGGCGCGGGCCATTTCAGGCGCCGGTGCAGGAAATCGAAGGTCGCGACGCCGTGGATGGCATGCGGCCCGACAAACCATTCGATCTCCGTCCGCTCGGGGATGCCCAAGCGCACATCATCACCACTGCGGGCATGCGCGACGGTCGCATCGACCTGATCGTATCCCCCATGAATCCTGTGGGTGCGAGTGCGGGCCGCCGCCGCCACGCGCTGGGCGGGCACATTGGACAGGCGCCCGGCTCCACTATAGGACAACGCTCTTGAGAAAACCAGCAGGCATGACGCAACCCTGTCGTACCGTCGTCTTGCCCCCCCTCGACCGCGGTAAAAGTGATGGCAAGCCGAATCCCAGTTGACCTTTGTAGGTTGTGGAACTGCGCCCCCCGGTCGGTCGAATCGGCGATCGCCTGCCCGCACGACTGCGGATTCCACCCGCCCGCCGGCGTGTGGAGCGCAATCAGCGGTGGGTGCTCGCCGGTCGGCCAGCCGGTCGTGTTCTCCCAGTCGACCATGCCCGATCCCCAAAGAATCGTCGCCGATTCGTCCGGATGGATCTTGTCGGGCTGCTGCGGCCAATGGCTCCTATCCGTATTGATGGCATGCCCCCACGTCGTGCTGCCCCAATGGACGCCGTAGTAGGGATTGTACTGGAGGAACGTGAGCTTTCGGCAGCCGGGAGTCGAAAGGGGGACGCAGCGAGTAGGAACGATGGGGAACGAAACCAGCTTGTTGACGCTCGGGTTGGCGGCGGTTAGGTTAGGCCGAACGGGGTCTTGGGGACAATGGATTCCCCGCCCGCGAATTCCAACGGGAGACTCGCGATGATGAATGTTCATGCGATGTACAAGCACTTGAAATTGGTGCTTCTTATGATCCTGGTATCCGGTGTCTTCAACGTGCCGTTTTTCACCGAGGTTACTGCTGATCAGGTCCCGTCCGTGCCCGAGCCGACAGAAGCCGCCCGAAAGGTGGCGAACGCGATTCGGAAGGAAGTTGAACTGCCTCCTCTCGGCCCGTCCGGCCGGCCATTACCACTCGCAAGTCATTGGAATGTGGGGAGCGTGGCAGGCACCTTCGAGCCGGCGCATCAGATCGAACTGCTTCAGCAGGGGATCCCCATCCTGCCCTGGATGAGCGAGCCCACCGGCGACCCTTCCCGCGAGAGGTTCCAGGAATACTACGGGCCGCTGCTGGATTACCTTTCCGAATTGGGGCTTCCCTTTTCCATGCGAGGTACGCAGTGGGAGGCCATGCTTTACGGCGGCGAGTACCGGGATCAGCCCGATGACCGGTGGGCGGGGGTGATCACGCCCGACGGCCAGAGGATGAATGTGCTCTGTCCCTTCGGGCCCGTGGCGATGTGGAGGGAGCCCGCGGCCAGGTACGTCGATACGGATGCCATGCGCTGGGTTCAGGAGCGATATCCCGACCCGCCGCTGGTGATCTGGTTCGGAAATAATGAGGCCCGAGATCTCCGCTGGCACCAACTGGATGACTGCAGTCGCTATCTCGAGAAGTATGGCGAGGACCGGAGTGCGGCTTGGAAACGTCGTGTGGTAGGTGAAGGATGGACGGAACGCTATTCTGAGATGTTTGATGCCATGCGCGAGGCCATGGCAGAAGCGAGCTGGCGGGAAAATGTTCGGTTTATCGGTTATGGCGCTTTCGGGCCTTCTCCTCTGGGCCGCTGGGGCGGATGGAAGCGCTACTCGCTGCATACCGAGGAAGCCATGGCCTGGGAATGGGATGCCTGGGACGGCAGCAGCCCCTCCTATTATACGCATAACTGGAATGCCAATCGCGATCATTGGGTTTGGTCGACGCAGGTGCAGTCGATGAACTGGCTTTTCATGCTTGACCAGGCATTCCAGGCGAATCCGGCGTTCTGGTTTGAAATCAGCACCTGGGACGGCAATACGGGCCAGGGTTATCCCGGTTGGCTGAAGGTCTTGGGCATCGAGGACCAGCCGGAGAAGCTTGCGGAGCAGGCGAGCCGGCCGCTGGACGATGAGCAGATCGCAAGGCTTCATCAGGTTGCGAATCAGCTTCCAGGTCGTCCGTTGGCCAAAGCGCTGACTTATATGGGCGACGGGCAGACCTATTGTCCTGACAGAGCGCGGGGCTGGCTCCAGTTCGGCATGTGGCTCCTGCGTCCCCGGGTGGTGCGTGAATACCGCTGCCACACGACGCCGCTGGAACCGTTCAAGCCCTACTGGATGCAAGTCGTCAAGTCGGTAGCCCGGGTATGGGAAAGTGAAACGCTGGAGGAGTTCTGGCGATTTGGTGAACTCGTCCCCAATCCGAATGCGGATCATCCTTATCAGTCGAATATGCCTGACTACCTCCGCGGCGTGGACCGCTGGTATCTGCTGGACACCGATCTCGATCCGGAGCGGCCCTGGGGGCTGCGTACGGAGATTCCGGTTTTCGCCCTGGCCTTGGTTTTGCGCGAGGACGCGCCGGCCCTCGACCGCAGCCCGGCAATGCACCGATGGCTGGTATATGCCCATTCTCCGCTCGAGGACCGGCAGCGCGTGCGTATCAGGATCCCGGGCTATTATGACGAGTCCATCGAGGTGGATGTGCCGGTAGAAGGCGCGTTCTATATCCTTGATGAGGAAAGCGGCGAGGTGGTTGAAGCAACTTTCGGTGGACAGTTGCGTTTTGGATCGTTGCGGGCGAGGGCATGGTATGCCTGGTGGAGCAAACGCAGCTTCGCTTCCTGTCCGCGGCGGATGGCGGAAAATTGTGGAATTTCGAAACCGCGGCCCGCAGCCGAACCGATTGGGCCGATGCGCGCCAGGTGGGACATTTTCGGAATGACGGGCGGGTGCGGATCCGTGGCCAGGGAATCCGGAAGGCGTGCGGTACCTGCGAAGCGGACAGTCCGGCTTTGCCAGCGCCTCCTGGACCAGTCCCTGGACCAGCGTTCCGCTGGGTTTGCGCATGCACCAGACGTCCTGGACCTGGGGGGACAGCGAAGGCGAATTACTGGCCTTTGCCGGCCAAACGGGGTGTGCCTTCCAAATCGATGCCGGACGCAACATGCGTCGCGGGCCGTCGCATCCCCGTGGAGAGCGCATCGGGCGGCTGGAATCCCGCGCCGCCGGACAGGAAGAAACCGAATGGGTCACGGACCTGGATTTCCAGGTGGAAGCCATGGTGTTGACCGCGGACAGCTTGTTCCTTGCGGGACCGGCCGATCGGGACGTACCGGAGGGTCCCGGTGTCCTGTACGCCCTGAGGCGCGCCGGCGGCGACGAACTGCAACCTTGGGATCTGCCCGTCGGGCCGGTGCTGGACGGACTGGCCGCGGCCGAAGACCTGCTGGTGGCCGTGTTGAAGAATGGCCGGGTGCTGTGTTTGCGACTGCACTTGAGGCAATCCAATGGCGAGGTCAAGCAACGTCTGAAATAGCCTTGTAAATTTGCAGTTGTCGTGGAAGAACCATTGGGCGAAGAGGCCGTCCGGCCGCTTCGCTTGCTGTCCACCTGTGTGCTTTCGATTCGTGTTTTTCTCCAAGAGAAAACCCTCAGTCGGCATGAACATTCGCCTGGTCGGCCAGCCTCCGATTGGCGGCACGCGGTACGAGCAGGAACGCTTGATGCTGCGCCCCGCCGGCGCCGTCACGGAACCGCACCGAGCATCGCGGACCATCGGGCACACCCCGGCTCGACCACGCGATTGTTCCTCCCTTTCCGCCTCACCGAAACAGGGCGCGTACCGACATCGCACTCGGGGATCGGAGAAAAGAGATGGCCGGTGGCCGGTACGCCGGTACGCCGGTACGCCGGTACGCCGGTACGTCGGTGCGTCGGTCGGTAGGCGGTAGGCGGTAGGTTGGTGCTTGGTGCTTGGTGCTTCCTGCTTCCTGACTCCTGACTCCTGGTTCAAAATTCCCAGCCCTGCCCCCTGACCAATGACCAATGACTATTTGTAATGCCCAGTGGGGCGGAACGGGAGGAAAAATGCGCATCAAGCCAAACCATGCAGGCCGCCAGGCCGATCGAATGCAGGCGAAGCCCGGGAATTCCGCCCAGTCCCATCGGCGCCCGCTGCCCTGCCACGGACGCCTGAAGCCTCCAGGACCGCACACCGCCGCAAAGAGCACCGTGATGAGCACCGAACGATGCCAATTCAAAACACCTACCTGAAGTAATTACAACCAGCCCGCCACGCGGGCTACCGACTGCCGGGTTGGCGAACCCAAGCGCGACTTCCGCCGGTGAACGCGACACGGACGAACGGGAGGGCCACACGGGCCAAATCTGTGGCCATGGAACGGGCAAACGCAAAGACCCCCGGAAATACCGATCACTCTCGATTCACCTCAACACGGATTCCGGTCCAAAGATTCGACGCTCTGTATCTCAAAAGATGTCATCCGTCTTTGGGAATCCAAGTCGCTGGACGTATTCGGATCACTCCGACTTCACAGATGCCCGGGCACCACCAAAACCCCCTGGCGGGTTGATGAGCCGCACCCCACGCCCTACCATGGAGCCTTCGCCGGTAATTCCGTGGTGAAGCCATGGGGCGGAAAAGTGGGGGAATCGCTCGACCCAGCGACCGCTCTGGACGTTGCAGCAGACCCGACAGGGAGAATCCGGGATGGCCAAACTCGAAGAATTACAGCCCCGTGTGGTGGTGCGAGGGATTGTGCCGGATTCGGTGGTCACTGCCGTCAGCGTGGAATGGTACGGCTCCGAGGCGTTGGAGTTGACGTACAAGACGCACTCCGGCAAAGTGGCCAATGAGCTACTCTACCGGCATGATGAGCCCCGTATCGAGGTGGTCGAGCACGGTCGGCCCTGGAGCTTTGACGGCGACGGGCAGCTGTTCCGCTTGGTCTCCGAAGCCCTGCGGATTTGGCTTGCCCACCTGTTCGACCCCCTGCTGGCGGTGCATACCTCGGTGGTGGAGCCGTTGCCGCACCAGATCACCGCTGTGTACGAAGCGATGCTCAGCCGCCACTTCCTGTTGATGACGGCCACCCCTCATAATGGCAAAGAGGCGGATTTTCAATTGTTCATGGCCCTGCTGGACGGCGACCGCTTCGAGGGCCGGTTCCGAGACGGGGTCCACGTGACGGATGCGTCCGACATGATGCGGCGGATGGTCAAGGAGAATCTGCTCCGTTTCGACGGCAGGGCCAACGCGCAGTTTGGGGTATCTAGGTAAACTAGGCATCCCGCTAGCGCGTGCGAGTTCTTTCGGTTCTAATGGGTGCTTTCACAGACCATTTACAGAAGGCCGAAACAATGCGCGAAGTCATGGAAACGGAAGTCACATCCATTCTGGAATACTTCAGCCCGCTTGAAGACCCTCGGAGCACGATTAATCGGAGGCACTTGCTTGGGGACTTGATTGTCATATCTATCTGCGCTGTAATTGCCGGAGCGGATGGTCCCCAGGCCTTTGGTGTTTGGGCGTTGTCGAATGCACAATGGCTGAAGCAGCATCTTGCCCTGCCTTTTGGCATTTCTTCCCATGACACCATCGGACGGCTGCTCGCGGTACTGAAGCCTCAAGCCTTCCAGCAGTGCTTTCAGCAGTGGATAGAGTCCTTGAATGGGCAGCCAGCCGACACGGAAACGGCTCCAGACGCAGTTCCTCTCGATAATAGGATTGCCATCGATGGCAAGGCACTTCGCCGGTCTCATGATCGAAAAAATAAGCGTGCAATACGGCATAATTGGAGGGGATGCCATGCGGATGCAGCCGACCGTGGCCAGATGGGTTGCAATCGTGCCGCACGGGGTTCACAATTCTTGTTAAGCGTCCCGCGGTGGCTTTGGGTCCACCCCCCCTTCCGACTGCCCATTGCCCACCCCCATTGTAAAAATTCTGCAGTCACTCAGGAGAATGATCGTCATGACGAACAGGGATCAAAACACGCCTTCGCGTCGCGAGTTTCTCAAGCGTTCGGGCTGTGCTGCCACAGCCACGGCCGTGTCGGCGGGCGGCCTGCCCCACGTTCACGCGGCCGAGGACAACACGCTGCAGGTGGCGCTGATCGGCTGCGGGTTCCGCGGGACCGGCGCCGCGGCCAATGCCCTGGCGGTGGAAAGGGGGCCGATGAAACTGGTCGCCATGGCCGACGTGTTCCAAGGACGCCTCGACACGAGCCTGCGGAACCTGACGCGAGCGGTCGAGGCTCGTTACGACCGCCGCGCCCATGCGGGGTACGAAAGCCAGATCGACGTGCCGGAGGAGCGGCAATTCGCGGGGTTCGACGCCTATAAAAAGGCCATGGACTGCCTCAAGCCGGGCGACGTGGTCATCCTGGCCTCGCCACCGGCCTTCCGCTGCGTTCACCTCGCCTACGCCATCGAGAAGGGCCTGCACACCTTCATGGAAAAGCCGGTTACGGTCGACGGCCCCACCACGCGCCGGATGTTCGAACTCGCGAAGCAGGCCGACCAGAAGAACCTGAAAGTGGCCGTGGGCCTGATGGTGCGCCATTGCCGGGGCCGGCAAGCCTTATACGCGCGGATTCGAGACGGCGAAATCGGGGACATCATCACGATGCGCGGTTACCGCATGAGCGGGGTGCCGGGCCGCTTCCTCTTCTCCCAGCTTCCGCGAGACGGCGAAAGCGAGTTGCTCTACCAAGTGCGCATGTTCATGGGGTTCCTGTGGGCCTCGGGCGGCGCTTTCAGCGACCTGTACATCCACCAGATCGACGAACTCTCCTGGATGAAGGACGCGTGGCCCGTCGCAGCCCAGGCGGTTGGCGGCCGGCATTATCGCGGAGAGATGGTCGACCAGAACTTCGACACCTACTCCGCCGACTACACCTACGCCGACGGCTCCCGGCTGTTCTTTCACGGTCGCCTGATGAACGGCTGCCACAACCAGTTCGACAGCTTTGTCCACGGTTCCAAAGGGAATGCCGTTGTTTCGGCCTCGGGGCATGCGCCCGGCCGGGTGCGCACGTTTTCCGGCCAAGCTCTGTCGAGCGAAAAGCAGATTTGGGCGTTCCCGCAGCCCGAACCGCTCCCCTACCAAATGCAGTGGGAAGACCTGGTCGAGGCGATCCGGGACGACCAGCCGATGAACCAGACGGAACGCGGCGCCCAGGCAAGTTTGGTGACCTCGATGGGCCGCATGGCGGCGCACACGGGTCGGGTGATCACCTACGACGAGATACTCAACAGCGAGCACGAGTTCGCACCGGGCATCGAAAACTTCACCGGGGACTCGCCCGCCCCGGTGAAGTTGCAGAACGGGAGGTATCCCGTGCCCATGCCGGGCATGGTCACCGACCGGGAGTATTGAACGGGACCGCGGCCACCTCACGCCCGACCATCATCTGTTCCACGGTTGGCGCAAGCAACTCGCGAAAAAAAAGGGGGGGTCAGGACCCTTTTGTGCAAAGCTGCCCCTTTTTTTCCACCAGCGACACACAGACGTGCCCACTAACAACGACTGGTCATTCTAACTCGTAATGGCTATCCCGATGCCGACGGGTGTGTTGCCAGATACAATATCGGCATGGACGATTGCACCCCCACCGACCGCTGCTTGATTTTGGACCTTCGCCAGTTGCCTCCCAGCGAAGTGATCGAGCGTGCCGCTACGCTTCGAAAACCCGCGCCGGGCTGGTCCTATGCGGCCCGTATGGGTCGTACCACCATCGCTTTAGACGCGGTCGAGTACCGCATCCTCGGCTTCCTTGCCGCCAAACCCTACCACGCTTACACGCCCCGCCAGATTGTCGAGGCGGTAACTCGGGAGCGGCAGCCGGTGACCGAAGCGACGTTGAACCAGCACATCGCCTCGCTCCGGGAGAAGCTGGGGTTCTTTGCCGACTACATCCAAACGGTCCCCTATATCGGCTATCGCTTCAAGGAATGACGAATCGTTTGGGCAATCGCCCGAACCGGGCCGCTCGAGGTTGCAAAGCGTCGGCCGGTGGCCTACAACCGGAGTTGGGATTGGGGGGCGGACCAGACGCCTCAGGAGCATCCCTTCCACTTGGTCGACGATCAACAACCGAACGGACATTTGGTCGCAAAGGGAACTGATGATGGGCGTTCGAGGAACTGCGTTGAGACGGATGTGGGTTCCGTTCTTGCTGGGGATCGGGATCGTGGGAGCCGAGGTCCGGGAGGATTCGTTGGGCGACCCGTTGCCCGACGGTGCGATCGCCCGTCTGGGCACGTTGCGGATGCGTTACGGCGGTGTCGGCGATTTGGCCTACTTGCCCGACGGCCGGGCGCTGATCGCCTCGGGTTCCTCCGTGGAGATTTGGGACGTGGGTGCGGGCCAGCGAGTGCTGCAGGCGCGGCCGGCGGGGTCCTCGATTCGCAGCTTGGCGATTCGCCCTGACGGCCAGGCGGTTTTGCTGGCCGATGCGGGCGGAGGGATCCATGAATGGGACCCTGAGACGGATCGGATCCTGCGGCAGATTGCCACCGGGGTGTCGGGTCTGGTCCAAGCCGAGTATTCGCCGGATGCGGCGCGGGTGTTGGTCACACGGGGCACGCCGCCGGAGTTGCGGGAATTCGATTTGGCGACCGGCGAGGAACGGGTTGCCATCGAAGGCCAGATGCACAATTTCCGCTCCGGCATCTACGATGCGACGGGCGAGACGGCGTTTGCGGGGGGCAGTGCGGGTTCGGGGCCCGTGCTGGCCCATTACGATTTGGCCACGGGGGCGCGATTGCGGGCCTGGCATGAAGACTTTATTTCCTACGGCCGCAGTCCCCGCTTGTCGCCGGACGGCCAGCGGATCCTGGCCGGCACACGGCACATGGCCATCGAATTCCGGATCGAGGATTACGCGGAACAGAACCGGTTCCGGGGCCATCATGGGCATGCGGTGCCCGCCGTGGCCTACTGCCGGGATCCCGACCAGATCCTGACCGGATCGCGCGACGGATCGATCCGCCTCTGGGACCGGTTGGAGAACCGGGTTCTGTTGCGCTGGGTGGCTCATTCGGGCCATTGCCGGTTGCTGGCCGTATCGCCCGACGGAAGCCGGGTGCTGTCTTTTGGCGGGGGCATGGTGGTGGAAAGCGATCTGGCGACGGGGGAGCCGACGTTTCAGTGGCAGCGGCATCGTCAGGCGGTGCAGGCGGTGGCGGTGCTGCCGGGCGGGCAGCGGGTGGTCAGTGGTTCTTCGGATGCCAGCCTGCGGATCTGGGATATTTCCAGCGGGCGTTCGCTGTCGGTATGGGACGGCGCGCACTTGGGCGCCTATGCGGTGGCGGTGGCTCCGGACGGAAACCGTCTGGCCGCGGGCTGCAAAGATGGCGTGGTGCGCGAGTTTTCGGCGGAAGACGGCCGCTTGCTGCGGGAACGGACCGGC
>SLEY01000339.1 GCA_007124535.1 Planctomycetaceae bacterium | reverse complement strand
GGGACAACCGGATTCGTCCGGGGAGGACGAGGGCTCGGGACCGCCCAGCCTGGACCCGTTGGAGCAGTTGGGGCATGGCGAGGATATTGGCCAGGAAGAATCGAATCCATTGCGATTGATTGGTCGTCAAATGCGTACGTCGGCCCAGCTGATCCGTCGGCGAGACCCCGCTCGATCCCACGGGGTGCAGGGCGACATTATCGCGGATCTGGAGCGGTTGATCGACCAATTGCGGGACCAGCAGAACGATTCGGCCGGGGGCCTGGCCGAATCGCTTGCGGCGGAGGATGCCGAAGACGGAGCGGCTGCCGGGGTGGGCGACGCTCAGGGGGTCGAGCACCCGGGGGAAGAGAATGGTGTCGAAGGCGACGAAACGGAGACGCACCGCATTCAGCGGGCCCGCATTTTGGAGACGCTGGACCAGATCTGGGGTCATTTGCCGGAACGCGTCCGGGACCAGATGCACAGCGGATTAGGTGAGGAATTCCTGCCGCAGTACGAGTTGCTGATCGAAGCCTATTACCAGCGACTGGCCGAAGAGGGTCCGCAGGGCCGGTAGGAGAGGAATGCGAAGATGCCTTCATTGCACCGTCGGACGTTTCTCTGCGGGGGCATTCAGGCCGTTGCCGGGTTGGCCAGTGGGGCGGGTTTGGTCGCGGTACGGGCCCAACCGCCACCGCCGCGGGCTATTCGCCTGACCTCCGACACATTGGGGGTGATCGAAGAAGGATTGGACTTTCTGCGTGCCCAGCAGAACCCGGACGGATCCTACGGGACCGGGCCCTACAGCCGGAACGTGGCGGTTTGCGGTCTGATTGCGATGGCGTTCATGGCAAACGGGAGCATGCCCGGGCGGGGCCCGTATGGCAACCAGGTGGCCCGCACGTTGAGGCACATTTTGAACAGCACGCGGGACAGCGGCTTCATCGTCGCGCCGGGGGCAAGCAGTCACGGTCCGATGTATGGTCATGGCTTCGCCGCTCTTTTTTTGGCGGAGGTTTACGGCCAGGCGGCCGATCCGGAAATCCGCGAGAAACTGGAGGCGGCGACCAACCTGATTATCAACACTCAGAATGAGGAAGGGGGTTGGCGGTACGAGCCCCGGCGACACGATGCGGATATTTCCGTGACGGTGTGCCAGATCATGGCTTTGCGCGCGGCCCGAAATGCGGGTCTGTATGTGCCGCACCGGACGATCGATCGCAGCATCGATTACGTCAAACGCTGCCAGAATCCGGATGGGGGGTTCATGTACCAGTTGTCCCAGCCGGGTGAGAGCCGGTTTCCTCGCAGTGCTGCCGGCGTGGTCGCCTTTTACAGCGCCGGCATTTACGAGGGCCCCGAATTGGAACGGGGATTGGACTATCTGATGCGGCACCTGCCCGACGTCCAGGTGCCGTCGCGCGACCCCTATTTTTTCTATGGACACTACTACGCGGTGCAGGCGATGTTTCAAGCCCGTGGGGAACGTTGGGAACGTTGGTATCCGGCCGTGCACGATTTGTTGCTGGCGCGGCGGCGCTCGGACGGCGCCTGGTTCGATCAAATCTCCCCCGAATTCGGCACAGCGATGGCCTGCACCATCCTGCAGATGCCCAATAGCTTTCTTCCCATCTTTCAACGTTGAGTCTGACTGGCATGAGAGACCGTTCCGGTTTACCCCCATTTCTGCGTGCTCGTTGCCTGAGGGGATTGGGCGGCCTGCTATGGTTCGTGGCGAGTTGTTTCCAGCCGACGGAGGCTGCGGGCGACGGGGGATCGGGTCCTGCCCGTACGGTGCGTTTGCAATGTGGGGAAACCTTTGCTGCCACGCTGGCGGAGATCGACCAGCAGGGCAGCGTGACCTTTCACACCCACGCCACGCCACGGGTCATCGCGGCTGAAGAAGTTGTCGGGTGGGGCGCCTTTCGCGATTCGGATCGTGCCCCGCAAATCGTGTTAGACGACGGATCATGGCTCGTCGCCGCGATCCGAGACCTGGACGCTCACCAATTGCGGCTGGACTCCGTCCTCTGGGGTCACGTTGTATTGCCTCGGGAATCGGTACGCGGGATCGTGTTCAACCCCTCGCCCGATCCCTTCCGCAGGGACAGGGCCCGCCAGCAGCTGTTGGCTGAACGGAGCGAAGACCAACTCTATTTGGAGAACGGAGATATTCTGTCGGGTCAGGTCCAGGAATTCCAGCTCTCCGACCCCGATTTGGCAGAGGAGCCGGACACGCTGCTCTTTGCCACCCAAGGACGCACCGTGCCTCTGGCTTTGGAGAACCTGACCTCCGTGGCTTTCCCCTCGGGCGAACGCGGCGAACCTCCCGAGGAGCCGCGGATGATGCTCGGTTTGCAAGACGGGAGCCGATTATTCGTTCGGCGATTGGAGACATCCGGTCCGCTCCGGCGGCTGGTCCTGGCCGACGACCTCGTGTTGGAAACCGATCCCGACTGGCTGTGGTCCGAGATCACGGCACTCCAGCCGCTGGGGATGGGAGTTCGCTACGTCTCGGACATGGAGTTGAGCGGATACCGGCACATCCCGTTGCTGGAGCGAACACGCGAATTGGGGAAAGACCGCAACCTACGTGGAGGCTACTTGCGAAGCGGCGGCCGGTTGTACCTCAAGGGATTAGCCATGCCAACCGCCTCGCGGGTGGTATGTCCCTTGCAGGGCGATTATGAGCGATTCGAAGCCGAGCTGGCGCTAGATGACTTGGCCGGGCGCCAGGGCAGTGTCGTGTTTCGCGTCTTTTTGAGCGACAACGCGGGGGGTTGGGTCCCGGCTTACGAGAGCCCGCCAATTAGCGGCGGTGACCCGCCGGTTTCCATTGCCATCGATGTGACCGGCGCGCAGGCTCTGGTCTTGCTGGCCGAGATGGGCGCCCGGGGAGACGTGCTGGATTATGCCAATTGGTTGAACGCGCGTCTGATCCGATGAGCGAGCAGGCGGGGGGGTGTCCTTTCCGGGTGACGGTGAAGTTTGCGTCCGAGGGGCCTGGGTTGCCGCGGGGCCGAATTCCGTCGATAATCGAGCGAAATCGTATGCCGAGCCCCAGGAGAGAGCGTTTTGCCTTATCAGCGAGAAATCAGCCGCGACCACAAGGCCTGCATTTTGTTTCTGTTGGACCAATCGTATTCGATGGTCGAACCGTTGGGTGGGTCGTCGCGCCGCAAGTGTGATGAACTGGCCGCAGCCGTCAATGCCTGGTTGTACAACATCTCGATTCGCGCCTCGGGCGACGAGGGGATTCGCGATTACATGGACGTGGGGCTGATCGGCTACCGCACCGATCAGCAGGCGAATCCGATCATTCAGTCCGCGTGGGTGGGTCCTCTGGCGGGCCGCGAATTGACCTCGGTCACCGAAATCGCCAATTATCCCGCACGAATCGACTCGGTAATGCAGCGGATTCAGGACGAGGAGACGGGCCAATGGATGGAATTCCCTTCGGAGAGTCCGGTATGGTTGGACCCGGTGGCCGAAGGCAGCACGCCCATGTGCCACGTCCTGTACCGGGCTCACCAGGTGCTGAGCCAATGGATCCAGCAGCATCCCGACAGTTTCCCGCCCATCGTCATCCACATTTCGGACGGCGAGTCGCAGGATGGGGATCCCATCCCCTATGCCGATGCGGTGCGCGGGCTGGCCACCAGCGATGGTCCGGTGCTGTTGTTCAATTGCCATTTATCGATGACGAACGCCCAATCGATCCTGTTTCCGGCCGGCGCCCAGGGGTTGCCGGACACGTTGGCCGGCGTGCTGTTCCAGATGTCGAG
>SLEY01000425.1 GCA_007124535.1 Planctomycetaceae bacterium | reverse complement strand
TCAGGTGGTCGTAGGTGCGGAGATACCAGCGACCGTCCAGCAGGGCCGGTGAGGCGAAAACGTAGCTGGAAACTTCGTTCACGTGCAACAACTCGAATTCCGGCCCCGCCTGAATTACCGAGGTCACCCCGTCGTCCGTGGTGATGAACACCTTGCCATCCACCGCCACCGGCGAGGACGAAATGCCGTGCTGAGTCAAAGTGCCCGCCAAACGGACGCGGTACATCTGCTCGCCCGTCTCCGCATCGTGACACGTCAGCACGCGAAGCATGTCATTCAAGGTGTACAGATAACCTTGGTACAGCAAGGGCGAGGGAACAAAGGGTGAACCACGTTGCTCGTCCCAGACCAGATGCGTATCCCGCACCTCGCCCGATCCCCCCGGACGAATGGCCAGCGTCGGACCCTGGCGGCCGGAGCAGGCGAAGATCATGTCCAACCCAACGATCGGCGACGGGACCACTTCGTTCGTCAGCCCCTGACAGGACCATAGCTCCTCACCCGTTTCGGGGTCGTAGGCCTGCACCTGATACTGGCTGCTGGTGATGATCTCGTCCCGAACTCCTTCGGCGGTTTCCACGCGGATGGCGATCGGAGAACTCCAACCGACACGCGCCTCGCGGGGGGTCCGCCAGAGCGGTTCGCCCGTTTCCCGGTCGAACGCCGCGATGAACGAGCCGCCGGGCCCGCCGTGATCCTGAAAGAGGATCACCCGGTCTTCGTACAGGAGCGGCGAGCAGGAGGTGCCACGGGCGACGCGACGGATTTCGCCCAAGTCTTCGTGCCAGACGATGTTGCCATCCAGATCGACGGCCAGCAGGCCATGGTTGCCGAAGTAGGCATAGACCCGCTCGCCATCGGTGGTCGGGGTGCTGGAGGCATAACTGCTCTTCGGCCAACCCTCCTCCGGCTCCGCGGGCACGGGCACAAACGTCTCCCACAGCAGTTCCCCGTCGCTCCGCCGAAAGCACAGGATCGAGCGGACGTTCTCCTGGTCATCCAGGAACACGCGGTCACCTTGCTGGGCCAAAATCTGTTCGATCGGCGTATCTACGAACTGATCGTAGGCCGTGGTCAGGAAGATGCGATCGTCCCAGACAATGGGTGAAGAATGCCCGCGGCCGGGCACTTCGACCTTCCACAACACGTTCTCCTCGTCGGACCAGCGGTCCGGATAGCCCTCTCCGGCGACCTTGCCCTGCCGCGACGGTCCGCGGAACTGGGGCCATTGCTGGTGGGCGCCTTCGCCCACGGGAGGCACCATTTGCGCGCGTACCGGATCCGCCGCGACGGACTCGTTTTGCGCGCAGCCAGCGACCAGCACCGCCGCCACCAACACGAGGGCACTGGCCAAACGCCAGGGCAGTGCATAGGGAGCCGGAGCGGTGCGGAAAGTGAAGGCGATTACGGAAGAAATTCTGGGGAGCAAGGTCATGGATTCGATCTCCTTTGCGGCTCAAGTACCGAGAGGTGCTTCCCTGGATTCGTCAAGACTCGAGGGGACTGCAGGGCACCCGTTCGACGGCAACGTCGGTTAAATGGCGTAGGGTTCGCGTCGCTCGTAAGGGTAGTCCTGCCACGCGTTGGCGGCCTCGTTATCGACGAACACCCACTTCTCCGGATCCCATTTCAGCGTCTGGCCGTTCAGTTCCTCATGGTGCAGGTAGACGATATTGCCCAGGTGGCAGACGGCCACCGTTCGCGCACCGACCTCGACGGGGCAGTTGGGTTGTTCTCGCGAGCGGACGCAATTGATCCAGTCCTGCCGATGGCCGCCGTGCCCGCCGCTGGGCGCCCGGTACAGATGGATCTCATCCTCGCCGATCGGTTCCTTGATCACATCCTCGGGGGTGCTTTCCAGTTGTCCTCGGGTGACGAAGATCTCGCCGTCCTCGCCGATGAATGTGATGCCTCCGCGGCCGCCGTGGATCACTTCGGCGCCATTGGCATAGACGAATTTCACGCCGCGTCCGGAGGCCGGATTCTCGGGGGGCACGATTTCGACGGGACCCGACTGGTCCATGCCCAGTCCCCACTGCGCGATATCGAAGTGATGGGCGCCCCAATCCGTCATGCCGCCCCCGCCATATTCCAGGAAATTCCGCCAAGCCGGGAAATGGCTGTGCATCCCCCGCGGGCTGAGCACCGAACTGTAGGGGCGTTCGGGAGCAACGCCCAGCCAGCGACACCAATCCAATCCCGGTTCCATCTCTTCGCCCGGCAGATTACACGGGCGCGGCGGACCTCCCACCCCGACCATCACCCGCTGGATCTTCCCGATCCGACCGTTCCGGACCAATTCGCAGGCATAGCGGAAGTTGTTGTCGGCCCGCTGCTGGCTGCCCGTCTGCAAAATCGTGTCGGATGCCTTGACCGCGTCCATCACCCGTTTGGCCTCCGCCAGGGTGTTGGTCAGCGGTTTCTCGCAGAACATGTCCTTGCCCGCCTCGCACGTGTGCAGGACGATATTGGCGTGCCAGTGGTCGGGCGTACCACAGATCACGGCATCCACATCCGCCTCTTCCAGCATCTCACGATAATCCACGAACATCGCGCAACGGTCGTCCTCGTAAGCATCGTCCACGCGTTCCTTGCCCGCTTCCAAACGGTTCTTGTCCACTTCGCTGACCGCGACGACCCGAACCTCCCCCATGCGGAGGAAATGCGGCAAGTGCGAACCGTAGGTCATCGTGCCGATGCCGATGGCCCCCAACCGGATCTTCTCGTTCGCGGAGGCGTTTTGGTCGTCGCCCAATACATGGCGGGGGATGATCGTCGGGACGGCGAACGAGGCGGCGACGCCGGCGACAAACTGGCGGCGGGACAGGGGAATACGTTGGCCACGCATCGATTGGGCTCCTTGAATTTCTAGGGAAAGTCGATTCCGGCGGAACCGGATGGTTCGTAACGCCAATTATGCGCTCCAGCGTGTCGGCAATCAACTTGGCCGCGAAAGCAAGCGGCGCCGAGAGCCCCCGGTTGTCTGCGGGGGCGCCAAGTGATTGCGGAAGGTGGGCGTCGTGCCCAGCAGCAGCCGCCCCAAAGGAGCGGATCACCGCGACTACCATGCCGAACTTCCGCCATTTCAGGGCGTGCAGAACACGCCCGGAGCCGGTTCGAGAACCCGAAGGAAACGACCGGATGGACCAGCGTTTCGATCATGAGTTCCGGTTATAACGGATGTGCTGGCCGTTGGAAGTGGTTGTGCAGAAAAAAATCGAAGAAAGTTGGGGGGGCCGTGCTAGCACCGCCTGGCCGCCCCGCGGGCGAGCCCCGCTTTTCCGGTCACACGCGGCAAGTCTCGTCCCCCATGTACATCTGCAGCAACTGGCTTTGGACTTTGATCGCTCGCAGCAGGATCCAGATCTGGTCGGCCGTGAATTTCTTGGGATCGGATCGGGCCAGTTGCTCCAGTTCTTCGAGCATGGCGGCGTGCTGGTCCGCGTTGGCCTGCAAACGCAGATGGATCTCGCGCCAGACCTGAGCAAGCGTCGTATCGTCGGACAATTGGTCGACGTTCGGGATCGTATTGGCCAGCAGCAGGCACAGACGAGCCACATCCCGGAGGGCGGCACGCGGCTGTAGACGTTCGATGCGGCGGGCAAGCTCGTGGCAGTTCATGATCGCGTCTCTGGCAGGGTGACCGGGAATTGCGGGCCGCTCCGGCAATTTCACGACGGCTCGCATCCGATGCCCCGACTTAACCGTTCGACAGGGCACATCTGACAAAGTCTAGGTCACGCTTACCAAGCGCGCAGCAGGAATTCTCGCACGCGTA
>SLEY01000025.1 GCA_007124535.1 Planctomycetaceae bacterium | reverse complement strand
TGTGGACGGCGACGACGCGGCGGCGGGCACGGTCGCCGAGCCGTTGCAGTCGCTGCCCGCGGCGCAGCAGCGGATCCGCGAGCACTTGGCGGAGTCCCCGGCTTCGGACGTGGTGGTGATTTTGCACGAGGGGGTGCATCGTTTGTCCGAGCCGTTGCGGTTCACCCCGGCCGACAGTCCCGGGGAGGGCCACACCGTCACCTGGCAGGCGGCCGAGGGCGCTCCGGTTCGGATCAGCGGCGGCCGCGTCATCGACCATTGGGAACTGCGCGAGGACGGCGCCTTCGTCGCCCACCTGGATGAGGTCGCCGCCGGCGACTGGCGCTTCCGCGAACTGTTCGTCGGCGGCCAGCGCCGTCCGCGGGCCCGGCATCCGAACCGCGGCTACGCCCGCGTCGCTGCTGTGGGCGAGGACCGCCGCACGAATTTCACTTTTCACGACGCCGACGTGCCTGAGGCACTCGATGGCGACCTGACCGATACGTCGCTCGAACTGGTCTTGTTCCATGACTGGTCCAGCAGCCGCACGCCGGTGGCCGCTGTCGATCAGGAGCGGCAGCGTCTGGAGACTCGCGTTCCCGTCGGCCCTTCGCTGCATTTTTTCCACATGGACAATTGGGAACCGGACCCGCGCTACTATCTGGAGAATCATCCGGCCCTGCTGGACGCACCAGGCGAGTGGTATTTGGACACCGCCAGCGGCGAGCTGATTTACTTACCCAAACCAGGTGAATCGATCGACGGTTTCCAGGCCGTCGCCCCGGTCGCCGAGGGGCTGGTGCAGGCGCGGGGCGAGCCGGACCGAGCGGTCCGCGGCCTGATCTTTCGAGACCTGCATTTCGAGCATTCCGCCTGGCCCACGCCCGCCGACGGCTACGCCGGCGTCCAGGCCACGGCCCACGATCTCCGCGACGGCAGCGGATGGTCCTTCGTCCCCGCCGCCCTGTCCTTCGAACGGGCCGAGCAGTGCCAGGTGGTCGGCGGCAGCGTGCGGCGCGTGGGAGGGGCTGCCGTCTGGTTCGGCAGCCGGTGCCACCGCAACCGGATCGAGGCCAATCTGATCGACGACGTCGCGGGCAACGGGATCATGATCGGCGAGGACCGCGGTCGCCAGATGGATGGCAAGTCATGGATCCACGTTGCTCCCGAGCAGGCTGCGGCCGGCAATGTGATCGAGAACAACATCGTCCAGCGTGTCGGCGTCCAGTTTTTTGGGGCGGTGGGCGTCTGGGTGGGCATGGCCGCCGATACGGAAATCCGCCACAACACGATCCGGCAGACCCCCTACACCGGCATCTCGGTGGGCTGGTTGTGGAACCCCGCGCCCACACCCTGCCGGGGCACGCGGATCGAAGCCAACCACATCCACCACGTCATGCAGGTGCTCTCCGACGGCGGCGGCATCTATACGCTGGGCTGGCAACCGGGCGCCGTCTTCCGCGAAAACCTCATCCACAGCGTGCCGGTGAACTTGGGCCGGGCCGAGAGCAACGGCATGTTTATCGACGAAGGCTCCAAGGGGCTACGGATCGAACACAACGTCATCTACGACATCGACCGCTCGCCGCTGCGCTTCCACCGCGCCGAAGAAAACGACGTGCGGCACAACACGCTGGTCCTGCCCGACGCGCAGACGCCCGTGTTCCGCTTCAACGCCACGCCGGCGGAAAACATCCGGGCGGCGGACAACCAGATCATGACGGCCGACGCCTTCGACCGCGCCGTCGCCACCGAACTGGGCGAACGGGTCGGCCCCACCGTTACCCACCCCGATGTGCCCGATCCGGCTGGCACATTCGACTAAGGCGTCGCGTCAAAATCACTTGACGATTATTTCGCGCGGCTGGAGTAATCATGTAGTTCCAGTCGCCGTGAAACGTTGAACGTTTCCTGTTCACAGCCGCAAGCTCCTGGTCGCTGAATTTGATACCGGTACGGTAGACGATCTTGTCGAGTTCTGCCTTGCTCTCGAAACCCTGCTTAATCCCCCTACACTCAGTCCTCTACACTCAGTCCTCTACACTCAGTCCTCTACACTCAGTCCCCTACACTTAGTCCCCTACACTCAGTCCCCTACACTTAGTCCCCTACACTTAGTCCCCTACACTTAGTCCCCTACACTTAGCCCTCTATACTTAGTCGTCCCTCAATCCCCCGGCTGTTCGACCGAGTGTACCGCGACTCAGTGTAAGGGGCTGAAAGAAACCGACTAAGTGGTGGCGACTGCGAGGTCGGATGGTTGGCGTTCACGCTTCCGCGTGCCGGATTTCGATCCATTCGCACACAGACACGATAAATCGTGAACTCCAACCAGGAACTGCAACGACTGGCCGGTTCGTGCATCCGGGTTGAAGCGCGCCGGGAGCGCGTTTACATTGGCTAAGACGTGGAAGTGACAGGGTCTTGTGTTTCTCTCAAGAGGGAATTATGAACGTGCGACGTGTTTTGGGGGCGGTTCTGATGGCGGGTTTGGTCGCCGCGTGTTGGGTTGGCCCCTCCGCCCGGGCAAATGAAGGGGACTCGCAGCCACCGAATCTCATCATCATCTTCACGGATGATATGGGCTACGGGGATCTGGGCTGCTATGGGCACCCCGTGATCGATACGCCGCACCTGGATCGAATGGCGGCGGAGGGCCAGCGATGGACCAGTTTCTATACGACCGCCTCGGTCTGTACCCCCTCGCGGGCGGCCCTGCTGACCGGGCGGTTGCCCGTGCGCAGCGGCATGGCCAGCGATCGGCGGCGAGTCCTGTTCCCGGATTCCCGAGGCGGGCTCCCCCAAGACGAAATCACCATCGCTCGGGCGCTGCAGCAGGCCGGTTACGCCACCGCCTGCATCGGCAAGTGGCATCTGGGGCATCGCGAAGAATTCCTGCCGACCAATCATGGATTCGATTACTACTTCGGCATCCCGTATTCGAATGACATGGACAATGTCTCGGGGCTGGGCGGGTTTCGCGCGAATTACCCCGAGCCGAAGGTCGAGTACTTCAATGTGCCGCTTTTGAGGAACACGGAGATTATCGAGCGCCCCGCCGACCAAACCACCCTGACGCGCCGCTACACGGAGGAAGTGGTCCGCAAGATCGAAGCCTACCGGGATCAGCCGTTCTTCATCTATTATCCTCAGACGTTCCCCCACGTGCCGCTGTTTGTGAGTGACGAATTTCAGGGTCGCAGTGCCGCCGGTTTGTACGGCGATGTGATCGAGGAGATCGATTGGTCGGTGGGCGAGATCCGCCGGGCCCTGGAACGCTGGGACCTGGCCGAGAACACGTTGGTGGTGTTCACCAGCGACAATGGGCCGTGGTTGCCCTACCGCGAACATGGTGGTTTGGCGGGTCCGTTGCGTGACGGCAAGGGCACGACGTGGGAAGGCGGGATGCGGGTGCCCGGCATATTTTGGTGGCCGGGGCGCATCGAACCGGCGGTGATCCGCCAGATCGGATGTACCCTGGATTTGTTCCCCACCGCTTTGGCCCTCGCCGGTGTGCCCTTGCCAGACGACCGCACGTTGGACGGCTACGATTTGTCGCCCACCTTGTTCGGCGAGGGCGCGCATCCGCGGGACAAGATGCTGTACTACCGTGGAACGCAGTTGTACGCGGTGCGTCAGGGGCCCTGGAAAGCGCACTTCGTCACGCAGGGGGCCTATCAAGGGGGTGCGCCGCGGCAGGAACACGACCCCCCGAAACTGTTCCATCTGGACCACGATGTGCCCGAACGTTTTAATCGCGCCGACGAATTCCCCGAGGTCCTGGAACGGATCCAGGCCCTGG
>SLEY01000340.1 GCA_007124535.1 Planctomycetaceae bacterium | reverse complement strand
GAATTGCGGTCGCAGTTGGTCGTTCGCCAACCGTTGCGAGTGGGAACGAAGGACCGTTGGGTCGAAGCTCGACCTTCCCAAGACGGAAGGTTGAGTTTGGAGTGCCGGATCGATTATGGCCCCCGGGGTCCGATCGGCCACCAGCGTTTCCGCATTTCGATGAATCCCGAGGCGTTTTGCCGGGAATTGGCTCCTGCACGCACATTCCTCTTGGAAGAGGAAGCGTTACAACTGCGGCAACAAGGATTGGGGCTGCGCGTAACCCCTCGGGATCTGCTGGTCTTTGACGATCAGGGGCCGATGGACAATTCTCTGCGTTTCCCGGATGAATGCGTTCGCCACAAGACGCTGGATCTGGTCGGTGATTTGGCGTTGGCCGACCGCGACTTGGTGGGGCATTTCGTGGCGCATTGCAGTGGGCATCACCTGAATGCCGCCTTGGTCAGCGCGTTGCTGGTCAGGCAGGGGGAGGGAATTGCCTACAAGAAGTCGGCTTGAACTGGAACCGCACCGCACCCATTTTTTCATGATTCGACCGTCCATCACAACTTGATGGCTCACAACCAGGATCCCACGGAGGCGCTCGGGATATGATCGCGGCTATCTCGGATATGGCAGTCGTCGATCCCCTCGCAGAACTGGAGGAAGACGTTGAAATCGGACCGTTCTGTGTGGTGGGTCCCGGCGTGCACATCGGAAGAGCGACGCGGTTGATCAGCCAAGTGACGCTGAGTGGCCGCGTGCGCTTGGGGCAGGGCAATACGCTCTACCCGGGCGTCGTGATCGGCGCGGAGCCCCAGGATCTGAGCTATCGGGGCCAGCCGACGCGGGTGGTCATCGGCGACCATAACGTGATTCGCGAAGGAGTCACCATCAACCGTGCCTCCGACCGAGACCAAGGCGTGACCCGGATCGGCAGTCATTGCTATCTGATGGCCTGCAGTCATGTCGCCCACGACTGCCAGGTCGGCGACGGGGTCATCCTGGCCAATGGCACGTTGCTGGCCGGCCACGTCCGCGTCGACTCGCATGCGACGTTGTCCGGCAATATCGGCGTGCACCACTTCACCACCATCGGCAGCTACAGCTTTGTCAGCGGGTTGAGTCGCGTGCTCCATGATGTTCCGCCGTACCTGCTGGTCGAAGGCAGCCCGGCACGCCCCCGCTGCCTGAACCTGGTCGGTCTAAGAAGGCACGATTTCTCGGAGGAGACCATCGCCGCGCTCAGTGAAGCGCACCGTTTAATCTACCGCACCCAAGTGGGGTTGGACCATGCTCGCGAGATCCTCCGCAGCCGGGGAATGCTAATCCCTCAAGTCAACCATTTGCTGAATTTTGTCCAAGAGCAACAGGAAGGGCATTCCGGCCGCGCGCGCCAGCGGCGGCGAGCAGCTTGAACTCGCCTGTTGCCACTACTCGCCCGTTGAGGTGAAACATGAGCCCTCGAAAACTACGCGTCGGAATCGTCGGCGCCGGACATCTGGGAACCATTCATGCTCGGCTGATCCGCACCATTGATGATGTGCACTTGGTAGGCGTGGCGGATCCCCACCCGGTCGCCCGCAAGCGCATCGAGGACGAATTGGGCGTCGAAGTCCACTCGGACCACCGCGCCTTGATGGGCCGGATCGACGCGGCCATCCTGGCCGCCCCCACCGATCATCATTATTGGATCGGCATGGAGTTGGCCGAAGCCGGAATCCACCTGCTGGTCGAAAAGCCGCTGGCTTTGAACGTTGCGGAGGCCCAAGCCATGATCCAGGCCACTCGCAGCCGGCGCCTCGTGCTGCAGGTCGGGCATGTGGAACGTTTCAATCCGGCCTTCACGACCGCAGCCGCCCAATTCACCCGGCCGCGCTTCATCGATGCCGTGCGAGCCAGTGGTTATACGGGCCGCTCCATCGACGTGGGGGTCGTACTGGACCTGATGATCCACGATATCGACCTGGTGTTGAGCCTGGTCTCCAGCCCGGTGGTCGCGGTCGAGGCGGTCGGAACCCCCGTCGTGGGACCCCACGAGGATCTGGCGCATGCCCGGCTGCGATTCGCCAATGGTTGCCTCGCCAACCTGTCCGCCTCGCGAGTCAGTTACGAAGCACAACGGCGAATGCACGTCTTCGCCGAAGAGGCTTTCGCCCGTATCGATTTTGCAACCGCCGCGATCAAAATCGCCCGGCCCAGCTCCCGGCTGCGACGCGGCGAATACGACGGGAACAACCTGTCGAGCGGCGAACTCCAGCAACTGCGCGATAACTTCTTTACCGACGTCCTCCAACTGGAAGAAGTCCAGGTCGAACGGCGGAACGCCATCCTGGATGAACAACACGATTTCGTGATCAGCATTCGCGCTGGGCAAACCCCCCAGGTCACGGGCGAACAAGCCCGCGACGCCTTGGTGATCGCCCAGCAGGTACTCGATCAACTGGACGCCGCAAAGACCATCGGTCACCAGCATGCCCCGATGCAAGGTCCTCATTGGGGCAAGGGCCCGGGAGAATCGCTTCGCCGGGCCGGGTAGACTCTTGATCGCTCCGCGGTGCTCACCCGCCTGCTAGGCGTCGGTGGTCGAGCTGTCCGGAGCCGTCGTGACATTGGACGGACCTTCGCTTACCGCAGGACTGGGGGGAGTCGCGGGAGGGGTGCAACCGACGGCAAAAAAAGCCAACACGATCACCAGCATGCAAAACCGTTTCATCGTTTCCTCTTTTGTAAAATCTGCGGGGAAAACCGTGGGGAGTTGACGGCGCCAAGGTGGGTTGCGCGGCGCGCGCCAGCCGACGACGAGTCGGCGGAATATGAAGCATGGACTCCCGCGTCTGCCGCGGTTCTCGCACCCTGCCAGACGCGCCCGGGGAACCGGCTCCGTTACCAAGTGTACTCGCCCGGGCCTCTTCCCGCAGCCCCCAACCTGGAAAAAATCACCGCTCTCGCGAATTTCCCCCAAAATTTGACACATTTTCCGGCAATAAACGATCCTCGCGAACGCCCAAGCCCGCCCGTTGCAAGGCGGACAGATAGTCTTTTCGATGATTCACATTGATTAAGGTCTGCAACTCCCTGTCGGCCGCCCGCAACTCGCTGACCGGTAAACGACAGGTGGGTACCCGATCGAACAAGAGCGCAGGCCGTAATCGCCCCGCCGCGATCAGACCCTCCACGTGAGGTAACACTGAGGTGCGATATACCGCAGATAGCGGGTGATAATGCGGCCCCTCAACCGGTACCACCACCTGAACTCCGGAAAGCCGTCCGATCAGCTGGCGTATGAAAGCGATTTGCAAGAACGGGGCATCACAGCCGCAAACATAGGCCGCGTCGACTCGTTCTACCACGGCGCGCAAACCGGTTCGTATCCCCTCGATCGGACCAAGATCTGGTCGCTGATCATGCACAATCCCCACGCCAGGGGGAAGCTCAGGGAGCCTCTGATTCGGGGTAGCTACCACCACACGTGGCTCGCAAATGGGTCCGAGCAAACGCACCACCCGCTGCAGCATGGTTTCCGAACCAAACGGGAGCAGGGCTTTTGAATGACCCATTCGCTGGCTTCCACCACCACACAGGATCACCGCGCCGACCTTCACGCGTTCGACTCGCTGCTGGAGGGCGCGTCATCAGGTCGCCGCCGCCATCGGAAGGTCACGCCGGGCAGTTCTTCGAGAAAAGTCCCCCCGAAGGCGCTGGCAGGTGTCTGAAACCCGGGTTGCACCTGACCCGCCTGCACGCGGCCGACGATTGCCAAGGCGGCGTCGGCAGTCAGTCGGTAACCGTTGGGGGCGATCACGACCG
>SLEY01000451.1 GCA_007124535.1 Planctomycetaceae bacterium | reverse complement strand
GTGGTTCCCCAGCCGATCGTGCGGATGGCCGACGGCAGCCTGGCGCAGCGGACGAACCAGATCGAGATCTTCTTCAACGACGATGAACTCGACCCGATCCGCGCCACCGATCCCGCCTATTACCAGTTGATTGACACGGGCAACACGGTCAGTCCCTGGGACGATGTGGTGCACCGGCCGAAGCAGGTCCAGTATTTCCCCGACTCGAATCGGGTGATGCTGACCTTCGATAAAGCGTTGGATCGCTTGTCGCCCGGGGGCAACGTGCTGCGGCTGCGGATCGGGACGAATGAAAAGATGCCCGACCAGCAGCACCAGGATCAGATGAAGCCCGTGTTGGTGGATTTGCGGGGCAGCGATTCTCCCCCCGGTTCCAGTTTTGCCACCGCCTATGACGTGGGGATGATGAGCGACAAGGCATTGGCCGATGGCCGCTTGATCCCCGACACGCGGATCATTTCCGCCGCGATCGAACCGCAGATCAACGAGATCGTCTGGCCGGGTTCTCGGGATGAGCCGGGACATCGCAGTCTGTTGCAGTACCGTTTCGACCGGCCGCTTCATAGCCATTTATCGAGTGTCGCCGACCCGAATCCGGGGATCACCACGCTGTTCTACAATTTCCGCGAGGACTATGGCAACGATCCCGCGGGAAACCCGCTGACGAATCTGATCACCGAACAGCAGAAGCAACGGGCTCGGGAAGCCTTCGAGATCTACGGGCGGCAGTTGGGAGTTCAGTTTGTCGAGTCAGCGACGCAGGGTTTCACGATTGCGACGGGGGACATCCGGGCGATTTCTCCCACGTTCAACGTCGAGGATCCGGATACCGCGCTGCATGCCGTGGTGCATGCGCCGTTGGATAATGACTTGATGCTGGTCCTGAGCCATTCGACGAATTGGTATGAGGGGTTTGGGGAACCCGAGGACGTAGCGCGGCCCAGTTGGTTCGAAACGGCACTGGGGGGGATTGGCGAATTATTGGGGATCGGAGACACGCGGGATCTGTTGCCGCGACCGGTGGTGCTGCCGTTGCCCGAACCGGAGCCGGTACCGGATTTGGACGACGAGAACGGGGAGGGGGACGACGAGGACGAGGACGAGGAGGTGTTGCCTCCGGAAACCGAGTGGGTTCAAGCGGAGCAGGATGTCGTTTACCCGGCCGATCACGCGGTGGTGCTGGGGCAGCATCTCTACCGTTTGGAGGGGGACGACATTGACATTTACCGGTTCGAACTGGACCGGGAGGGGCTTTTTTCGGCAGAGACGGTGGCCCAGCGGCGGGAAGATGCCAGTCTTTTGGACACCGTGCTGAGGCTGTATCGAGCCGTGCCGGGCGGCGGTTACGAGTTGCTGGCGCGGAATGACGATTATTTCGGCCGGGACTCGTTCCTGGAAATGGAATTGGGGGCGGGCACGTACTTTGTCGGCGTGTCGTCGTCGGGGAATGCGGACTACAACCCCATCATCGAGGACAGCGGATCGGGGGGGACGACCGAGGGGGAATACGATCTGCGTTTGTCGTTCCGGCCGGAAGCGTTGAAGTCGATTGTGGACATCGACAATCGGGACAACGAGGCGGCTTCCGAGTTGTCCCGGCGCACACCGCTGGACGGCGATGGGGACGGGGTGCCCGGGGGCGTGTTCAATTTCTGGTTCCGTGCCAATGCGCCGTTGTCGACGGTGTACGTGGACAAATCCGCGCCGTCGGGTGGCACGGGCGAGTTATTGCGACCGTACAACAACATTCCCGTGGCCATGGCCAACGTCCCGGCGGGCGGGATCGTGCGGATCGTCGGCAATGGGGGCGACGACGGCCAACTGCATACGCCCGAAGACGCGCTGGCTTATGAAATCGGCTTCGATTCCCTCGGACGGCCACTGGCTGACGGCAGCCGTTTGCATGTGCCGCAGGGCGTCACGGTGATGATCGATCGGGGAGCGGTGTTCAAACTGCGGCGGGCCGACATCACGGTAGGCAGTCTGTCGCCCTCGGTCGATCGCAGCGGTGCGGCCCTGCAGGTGCTTGGCACCCCCCGGCTGTTGGACATGGGAGGCAATGTGATCCACGACGCGACGGGCCGCGAGGCGCCGGGCAGCGTGTACTTTACCTCCTATAACGACGAGAGCTTGGGCGGGGACAGCAATCCGGCGGTCCCTCAGACGCCGGCTCCGGGCGATTGGGGCGGGCTGATGTTCCGCAACGACGTGGACCGAGCCAATGATCGCTCCGATTTGGAACGCGAAGGCATCTTCCTGAACGTGATCAACCAGGCCGACATCCGCTACGGTGGTGGGACGGTCATCCTGCAGGGCGTGCCCCGGGTGATTGCCCCGATCGACATGAGCGATGCCCGGCCGACGATCTCCTTCAATCACATCACCCACAGTGCGGATGCGGCACTGGCGGCCAATCCGAACAGTTTCGAGGAAACCCATTTCAACGCCCCGCAGTACCAGGGGGATCAGCCGTTCACCTCGGATTACACCCGTGTCGGTCCGCACGTGCACAATAACCGTCTGGTGGACAACTCGATCAATGGCCTGTTCGTCCGCGTGCTGACCCCTGCCGGCGACCGGTTGCAGGAGATGACGGTTTCCGGGCGTTGGGACAACACGGACGTGGTGCATGTGGTGGCGGAGAAGCTGCGGATCGCGGGCAACCCGGGCGGACCGCTGCAGACGGTTACGGGGCCCGACGTCAGCCCGGTCCGGCTGCAGGCGACGGCCACGCCACCTGGCGAATTGGAACCCGGCCGCTACCGCTATCGCTTGACCTTCGTCGATGCCGATGGCCAGGAGACACCGGCCTCCGATCCCACGGGATCGGTGCTGGTCCGCGTGATCGATGAGGAGACGGGCGAGACTCAGAGTGTGCGGCTGACCGATCTGCCGGTGGCGCCGGAGCCTTACGTGGGACGCCGCCTGTACCGCTCGGACAAGGACGAGTACGTGCTGGTGGCCCGATTGGACGCGAGCAGCCGGACCCATACGGACCTTGGCGAGCCGGCGGATCCGGCGGACCCCGAGATCGGGCGCCTGCTGGAGCCCTCCCTCATGCAGCTGCAACCCCGCTTGCCGGGCAGCCTGCGGATCGATCCCGGCACGGTGGTCAAGCTGAACAAAGGCAGCATCGAAACGTCGTTCGGCGGGCAGTTGATTGCGGAAGGTCTGGAGCACAGCCGGATCATCTTCACCTCGTTGCAGGACCCCCGTTACGGCGCCGGCGGCACCTTCCGGACCGGTGGCGATAATGATCTGCAGGCAGGCGACTGGGCCGGGCTTTACGCCGGGCCGGTAAGCCGCTTGAGCCTGGATCACGCCGTCGTGGCCTACGGGGGAGGTCTGAGCGAAGTCTCCGGGCGCTTCACCGGATTCAATGCGGTGGAGATCCATCAGGCCGAGGCTCGCATCGCCAACTCGGTGTTCCATGACCATGCCAGCGGCGTCGGACCCACGATCACCCGGCGTTCCGGCCGGGGGACCAACAGCGAAGCGGTGATCTTCGTCCGCGGCGCCCAGCCGGTGATCCTCCAGAACGTCTTGCGCGACAACGACGCCCCGGCGATCAGCATCAATGTCAACGCCCTCAATCAGCGGCACATCACCGATCCGGGGCGTTCCACCGGGTATGTGGATGCCAGTCCGGTGGCCCAGGACAACCGCGGTCCGCTGATCCGCCTGAATCGGCTGGACAACAATGCCATCAACGGCATGCACGTGCGCGGCGGCACCGTGACCACGCAAGGCATCTGGGACGACACGGACATCGCCCATGTGATCCTGGACGAGCGGAT
>SLEY01000074.1 GCA_007124535.1 Planctomycetaceae bacterium | reverse complement strand
CATCCCGACCTGCAAGGGACGCTGATCCTGATGCTGACCTCCGGCGACGGTCCCGAGGATATCGCCCGCTGCCGGGCTGTGGGCGGCGCCGCCTACCTGATCAAACCGATCAAGCAATCCGAGTTGTTCAACGCACTGGTCAGTTGCCTGGGGAAGGCCGGGCCCGCACGCGGCGGGGCGGATGCCGTAGCGGAACCGCCGATGAAGCCGTTGCGAATCCTGCTGGCCGAAGACAGCTTCGTCAATCAACGCTTGGCCGTCGGGCTGCTGAATCGCTGGGGCCATGAAGTCATGGTGACCAATAACGGCCTGGAAGCGGTTCAGGCGGCGGCCGAACAGGAATTCGACTTGGTCCTGATGGATGTCCAGATGCCCGAGATGGACGGGTATCAGGCTTCGCGCCAGATCCGGCAGCGCGAGGCGGCCGAAGGCGGACACCTGCCGATCGTGGCAATGACCGCCCACGCCATGAAAGGCGATCGCGAAGCTTGTCTGGCTTCCGGAATGGACGGCTACGTTTCCAAACCGATCCGCCAAACCGAGTTGCGGCAGGCGATCGAAAAGGCGGTCACGACCAAAAGGTCGGCGGAGGCCGCCACGACCAGCCCCACCTGATCCCCGCCAGCAACCCGTTGCATTACCCAATCCACCGATTACGATGGAGGTCTTGGTCCGTTGTGGACCGCCCGGCGGGCAGAAACGCCCATCTCCTTGTGGGCAACGCGATGCGCGTCCGATACTTCCCAGCCGTTCCGGTTTCCAGGTATGAAAGGAAAGTCTTGATCATGCGATGTCCCTGGTTCTTCCTCTCCGTTCGCCGCGCCGGCAGCGTCCTCCCCGCCGCTTTGCTGGCCCTGGTCGTGACCCAAGCCGCCACGCGTGCCGCCGAACGACCGAATCTCCTGTTCCTGATCAGCGACGATCAGTGCTTTGAATCGATGGGTTATCTGGGCAATGACGAATTGCAAACGCCTCACCTGGATCGGTTGGCTCAACGCGGCCTGGTCTTCTCCCACGCCTACAATATGGGCTCCTGGAGCGGGGCCGTCTGCGTCCCCAGCCGAGCCATGCTGAACACCGGCCGATTCCTCTGGAACACCCGGACGGTGGAAAATGAATTGGCTGCGGAGCGCGCGGCCGACCGGCTCTGGTCGACCCAATTGCAGGCGGCTGGCTACCGGACCTACATGGCGGGCAAGTGGCATGTCCGCTTGGACGCCGCCTCCGTCTTCGATGTCACCGGCGTGGTTCGGCCCGGGATGCCGGATGTGTTTCCCCAACGTCACCCGCATGCCTACAATCGCCCCCGCGAAGGTGTGGAAGACACATGGGACCCGGCGGACCCCGAGGAGGGAGGCTTTTGGCAGGGCAGCCACCATTGGAGCGAGAGCCTGGCCGACGAAGCGATCGGCTTCCTGGCCGACGCCGAAGAACACGAGCAACCGTTCTTCATGTATATCGCCTTCAACGCCCCCCATGATCCCCGCCAGGCCCCGCGGGAATATCTGGACCGCTACCCCGCAGAATCGATCCGCGTCCCCCCCAACTTCCTCCCCCAATATCCTTACCGTGATCCGATCGGCTGCCCCCATCGGCTGCGCGATGAATTCCTCGCTCCCATGCCTCGTACCGAACAGGCGGTCCAGGTGCATCGAAGCGAGTACTATGCGATCGTCAACCACATGGACAGCCAGATCGGCCGCATCCTGGCCGCTCTGGAAGCATCCGAACACGGGGACAACACCTGGGTGTTCTTCACCAGCGACCACGGCTTGGCGGTCGGCCAGCACGGTTTATTCGGCAAGCAGAACATGTACGATCACAGCGTGCGGGTGCCGTTCGTCGTAGCCGGTCCGGGGGCGCCCGCGGGCGAGTGGGTGAGCGAGCCGATCTATTACCAGGACGTCATGCCCACCATGTTGGAGTTGGCCGGCGCCGAGCCGCACGAGGCGGTGGCCTTCCAGAGTCTGCTGCCGATCATCCGCGGCGAACGGGGTTCCAACTACCCCTCGATCTACACCGCCTATCGCGACCTGCAGCGCGCCGTGACCCGGGACGGCTGGAAACTGATCGCCTATCCGCGGGTACCCAAACTGCGGCTGTACCACGTGGCCGAAGATCCCCGGGAATGCCACGACTTGGCCGACGAACCCGACCAGTCGGACCGCATCCGCGCCCTGTTCGCCGAACTGCAACGTTGGCAAGAGGAAACCGACGACCATCTGGACCTGACCGCCGCCTTTCCGGAACTCTGAGCCAACGGCGATCCGGTGCCGATCTATTCGTCCGCCGCCCGCAGGACACTGGCGACCAGCGGGTCATAGGGACAGAGTTCCTCCGGGCGGAAGAACAGTTCCAGTTCCCGGGTGGCTGCCTGGGGGCCGTCCGAGGCGTGGACCAGATTCATTTGGCGACTGCCGCTGAAATCCCCCCGAATGGTACCAGCCAATGCTGCCAAGCCGCTGGTTGCCCCCAGCATTTCGCGAACCACCCGGATGGCTTCCACCCCTTCGACCGCCACCGCCACGACCGGAGCGCTGGTAATGAACGCCTCCAAATTGGGATAGAACGGCTTTTCTACGTGTTCCGCGTAGTGTTGTCTAGCTAATTCGGGGGTGATTTGCAGCATCTTCATCGCCACAAAGTTCAGGCCCTTGTCTTCGAATCGAGCCAGAATGCGGCCGATCAAGCGGCGCTGGACGCAATCGGGTTTGAGCAGTACCAGGGTTCGTTCCATAGTTTTTCAGTCTTCCTTATCAACCGAGGGACGCGACAGATCGTCGGAGGGACGCGACAGCAGGGATTCTAGCCGGTCGATCGCGCGGGCTCAACCGAGCCGGTCTCTTTGTGGAGGGGACAGAACGTACGATCGCAGGGTGCGATTCAACTTCCAAACTGGACAAACGAACCGAGGCAGCGTACGTGACGAACTGGGGGGGAGCCAAGTGCTAGGGAGGAACTCATGATGGCATCATTCAGGGCAGCGGACCGGATCGTCTACATCCTCCGCCGGGACACGCACTGCGGCCGGTGCAACCGGGAGTTGGGGATCCGCCAATTCGTCTGCTTGACGGGCGGCGAGGCGCTGTGCTTGGAGTGCGCCGGGCTCGCACATCTGGAATACCTGCCCGCTGGCGATACGGCCGTTACGCGGCGCGCCACCAAGCATTCGGCCCTGCATGTGGTCGTGATGAAGAAGTCGGCCGCCCGGAAGCGTTCCGAGCGGCAGGGCATCCTGGCGGAGCCGGAGGCGATCCGGCGGGCCGAGGCGGAATCGGCGGCCGATGCCGCGAAACGCGCCGAGCAGCAGGCGAAAGCGGCCAAGCGGCGTGCGAAGGAAGACCAGGTTTACATCGCCGCTTTTGCCACGGCGCTGCGGAAGCAATTCCCCTGCTGCCCGCAGCAAGATGCCCAAGAAATCGCCGCGCATGCCTGCCAGAAGTATTCGGGCCGCGTGGGCCGGTCTGCCGCCGCAAAGCAGTTGGAGCCCCAGGCGATCCGACTGGCCGTCATCGCCCACATTCGCCACAAATACACGCAATATGACCGGCTTCTCGCCCGGTACGACGACCGGTACCTGGCCCGTAGCCAAGTCCAAGGCAGGATCGAGCAGGTCCTTATCCGCTGGGAACGGCCCTCGAAGCGCTGAACGGAGAGCTTACGGCAAGCGTGCATGAAGGGGAGGCGTGGTGGGTTGGGGTCGACTGGCGGTCGATTCTGCACTCGAAGTGGTGGACGACCGATGCGAAATGGAACAAACGGAGCGGTCGGCGGAATCCGACGGGACCGCGTTCGTGGAATT
>SLEY01000595.1 GCA_007124535.1 Planctomycetaceae bacterium | reverse complement strand
TCACCGGCAACTCCAGCCGATGAACTTGTCCAGTTCGCATCTTCTTCGCAACTGCCAGGAGACTCGCCCTATGGATGGTTCCGGTGTCGTCGAAGTCTTGTTTGCCGATTTGAAGACGCTGCATGAGGAACTGGGACAATTGCATGCCCAGGCGACTCGCGCCGCGTCCGACCGGCAAGCCGCTGGCGACGACGGATCGGAACGCTGGCGGGGGCAGGGCGCGTTCCGGGTCCCGAGCGCGCCCGTCCTCCGATAAATTCCACCGCCTGGACCGCTCAATTGGTGGGAGCGACGGGCGCAGGAGCTTCGACCTGCTGGACATCCACGGTCAACCGTTCCCGCGTTTCCCGGGTCGGCGGGGCCAGGGATTCCTGATAACGGCCCTGCAGATGTTGGGCGAAGAACTGTTCGATCGCGGCCGTGCTGGCCAGTCGGTTCCAGGGGTCACGAAACCCGTGGCCCTCATCCTCGGCCAGCAGGTACTCGACCGGATAACCCCGCTCGCGGAGGGCGACGACGATCTGGTCCGATTCCGCTTGGGTCACCCGCGGATCATTGGCTCCCTGCAAGACCAGCAGGGGAGCCTGCATCTGGTGGGCCGAGAACAGCGGCGACTGCTCGATCAATCGCTGCTTATCTTCCGGATCCTCCGGGTTGCCCACCCGGCGATAGAACTGCTCGCGAACCGGTTCCCAGTACGGCGGAATCGACCGGATCAGGGTCAGGAGGTTCGAAGGTCCTACGTAGGAGACGCCGGCAGCATAGAGATCGGGGGTAAAAGCCAAGCCGGCCAGCGTCGCATAGCCGCCGTAGGACGCCCCGAAAATGCCGACGCGTTCCGGGTCGGCCCATCCTTTCTCGATCAGGTGTTTGACACCATCCGTAATGTCGTGCTGCATGGCGCCGGTGCCCCATTCCTGGTTCCCGGCGTTGAGGAACGCTTTGCCAAAGCCGGTCGAGCCGCGGAAATTGGGCTGGAAGACCGCATAGCCGCGGTTGGCCAGGAACTGGACATACGGGTCGTAGCCCCACGTATCGCGGGCCCACGGGCCGCCATGCGGCATGACCACCAGCGGCAGGGCTTCCGCGGGCAAACCGCGCGGCAGGGTCAGGTAGCCGGGAATCTCCAGCCCGTCGCGGGCCGTATATCGGATCGGTTCCATCGCGGCCAAATGCTCCACAGGCAACTCGGGCCGCGCCCGGTACAACAACTGGGTCTCGCCGGTCTCGCGGTTGTAGAGGTACGTCGCCCCCGGGTCGACATCGCGGGCCACGCTGACAATCCGTAACGATTCGTCGTCGGTCGAGGCGCCGAAGCTCAATTCGCCTTCCGGAAGCTGGTTGCGGAGGACTTCCAGATCCCGAGCAAACGTCTCGTCCCGCGGGTAAACCCGTTGCCGATCACCCACATAGTAGGTGGCTACCAATTCGTCGGTCGCACGAGAAAAATCGGCGCCCCCGAAATCCACCTCTGCTTCCGGATCGGCTTCGACTAACTCCTCCTCCCGGGTCTGAGGATCGAACAACACCAGCCGCGTTCGATCCACCCGGGCACCGACATTGGTCACCAGATACACCCGGCGACCATCGGGATGGAACCGCAACGGGCTGCACGTCTCGCCAAAATCCCCCGAATACACCACCGTCAGCTGACCGTCATCCACCCGCAGGATGTCGGTACCGCCGTCCGATCGCTGGCGAGACCCCAAGCGCAATTGGCCATCCAAATCGAAGGTCCAGCTGGCGACATTCTGGTCGTTCTTGATGATTCGCTCCCGCTGGCCGCTGTCCAGATCCACGCGATACACGTCATGGACACGGGGGTCCCGATCGTTGATGCCGACCATGATTTCCCGCGGGCGACTCTTGGGAGCGGCAAACAAGCGGGCCCGGACGCCCTCGTAGGGTGTCAGGTTCCGTGCGGGCGGAACACCGGTCTCCTGCTCCGCTTCCGCCGCCGGATCCACGGCGTAAACATGGAAGTTCTCGTCGCCTTGGCGATCCTGGACGTACAGGATGAAGCGCGAGTCCTGGCTCCACAGAAACGCCGGCACCGGCCGCCGGTCGGCCGTCAGCGGACGTGCCTCGGCAAACTCCGCCTCGCGAGGCTTGACCCAGACGTTCATGACGCCCTGATGAGGTCGGCGGAACGCCACAAACTCGCCATCGGGCGAGATCTGCGCCCCCGCGTATTCGGGGTCACCGAAGAACACCTGCCGATCGATCAACGGCGGCATGTCCCCGGATTCACCGGAAGCGGAGTCGGCCAGCCCAATACAAGCCGCAAACAGGGCCAAAGATACGAACACCTGAATCGTCTCGAAACATGTCATGGGGGACCCTCAAGGTAAGAAAAACTGGCAAGCACCCATCCCCAAGCGGGGATGCCTTTGCAATAACTGTACGCCAACGGCGGGCGGCGAAAAGGGCCTCTTCGATCCGAAAAGCCACTCGGCGAGATCGACTTCAACACCCACAAGAAAGCAACCGGGGCCCTCCGGAGGGACTGCCGGCTCTTTAGGACAGTTGTGTGGGTCATGATCGCTAGGTAAATGGAAGGGTTTTACCGGCAGAGATTGGGGTCGATGCGGTGGAATTGCCGAAAACACAGACCGCAGAAATAGTTGCAGGAGAAAGGAGCACCGCAGGAGCAGGGAGGCCCCCGGCCATTGACGCCCGGTCAAGTCGTCGCACCGCCTGTCGCAGGATAGGCCTCCGAGTATGTTGCAGAATCGTCGCCTTTCTACTGATCTGGTCGCCCTCGGTTTGTTGGGTCTGGTGATTTTCCTGGGTTTGAGCCTGGGGAGTTATGACCCGGCGGATCCGTTGCTGGAATTCGCTGCGCCTTTCGATCGGCTGTATCGCCCGGACGTCTTGGTTTATCCGGTTTCCCCGACGGTGGGCAACGCGTGTGGTGTCTGGGGCGCGGTGGTGGCGGATGTGCTGCTGACCGCGCTGGGTTGGGGCGCGTATTATCTGGTCTTGTCGCTGGCGGTGTTGGATATCCAGTTGTTGCGCCGTCGGGATATTGACACGCCGATCATCCGTTTGTTCGGCTGGCTGGTCTCGCTGATCGGTATGACGGCGATTGTGGGGACGGTTGCTCCGGGTCTCTCGCCGGGTCCGGTGATTGGTTCGGGTGGTTATTTGGGGGCATTGGGCAGCGGTTTGCTCCAGGCGCATTTTGCCACGGCGGGCAGTTTGATTTTGGCCGCCAGTCTGGTGGCGGGCGGGTTGCTGCTCTGCACGGACTACGTCCTGCTGCGGATGGCGTTTTCCTTGGTGAAATTCCTGGTGATCGGGGCGACGCGCTCGGTCAGCTGGCGACCGCAGGAGCCGGTGGATGACGAGGACGACGATATCGAGGCGCGGTTGGCCGCATTGGCCGCCCAGGAAGCGGCGGCGGCGGAGGCCGAGACGGAGGAGGCGCCGGCCCGGGTCAAATCGCGACGGCGGAAGCGGAACGATTTGGACGGTCGGCGTCCCAAAGCGGAAGGGGCCGTGCAAGCGGCGACGGCGCCGGAAGCCCTGGGGGACGAGTTCGACGACGCGGAGGAGCTTCCTGCAGTGCCGGTGAAGCGGCGCCGCGGCCGGAGGAAGGTGGAGCGGGTCGAGGAGGAAGCGGTCGAGGAGGAGAGCGCGGTGGAGGAGCCGGCGGGGAAACCGCGCGGACGACGGCGCTCGGAGCAAGCGGCCCGGCTGGAAGTGATGCACCGATTGGACGAGGCCAGTCGGGTGGACGATACCGGGCCCTACGATCTGCCGGACCTGGACTTGTTGATCCCGGAAGAGGATTTCGAATT
>SLEY01000395.1 GCA_007124535.1 Planctomycetaceae bacterium | reverse complement strand
GCCCGCAGGCAGCGGACCACTTCCGCCGCCTCGTAATTGTAACCATTGCCTCGAAAGGGCACGACAACCCGCCTGTCGCCCCTCCCAAAGAGGGGGCGAGCCAGCGTTCTCAAGGCCCGGTAACCGTAACGGGCGAGCCGGCTGTTCTCCAACCAAGGCCACGCCGGTTCCACCGCCGGTTGCGTCTGGCGCCGGAAGCCGCTGACGGTCAAACGATCCGGGCGATACAGCGGGGCATGGACCCGAATCCGGCCCCGCTCCCCGATCAATACGGCATCGTTCGTGCCTTCCAGCCGCAAACTGGCCGTCAAGCAGCCCAATTGGCCACGGGGAAAGCGGAGGAGCAGGGCCGCGTGGTCATCGACCCCGGTCGGCCCCAGCGTTTGAAAGCCTTCGACTTCCGTCGGCTCGCCGAACCATTGGATCGCAAAAGCCACAAGATAGACGCCCAGATCTCGCAAAGCGCCCCCGCCTAAGCCCGGCTCAAACAACGGGGGCGCCGCGGCGTCGTCCAAAGCATGACCCAATTGCGCGGTTACCATCTGCAGCTCGCCCAACTGACCGACCAAATCGTTCAACCGCTGCATGGCCGGCAAAAAACGCATCCACATCGCCTCCATGCAGAACAAGCGACGTCGCCGCGCCACATCAATCATCTCGGCCGCCTCGCCCGCGTTCATCGCGAACGGCTTCTCGCACAACACCGCTTTGCCTGCCTCCAGCGCCCGGAGCACATCCCGATAGTGCCGGTGATTGGGGGTGGCGACGTACACGACATCGACCTGGGGGTCCCCGACCAACCGATCATAATCCGCGTACCATCGCGGAACGCCCCACCGCCGCGCAAACGACTCGGCCCGCGGCGCACTGCGCGAAGCGACCGCCACCACCCGCGTCTCCGGGACCCGGCGTAAACCACAAGCAAAACGATGGGCCACCGTCCCGGCGCCCAGGAAGCCCCAATGAATCGGTTTGGACATGGAACCCAAGATAACACGCCTGCACGAGTTGCGAAATATGGCGCGCGAAAATCAGGCCGGTTTCCTCGACATCGTTCCCACGCATCCTGGTTCTTCAGGCCGCGGATGGGGTCCAGCGGCTTCGGCGGAACGCATCCGATTTATCGTCGGTCCTCCGCAAACTCCCGTGCCCGCGCGTCTTCTCGCTGTGCGTCCAAATCGTAGCTGTCGGCGACACGACGCAGCGAAGCGGCAGTCCTCGGCCAGTCCACGTCGCAAAACTCGGCCCACCTCCGATACTTCGCGGCTTCCTGTCGTTCAGGCTCGCCACCGATTAGGGGTGAACGTCCGACAACACCGCGACTGTTCAGGGTGCCGATTTGAAATCCATGGTCCAAATCGTCGCTGGCCACTTCTTCGATGGCGTCGCAAATCTCTTCGCACGGCCAGATTTCACCTTCGACCTCCGGTTTCGGCCAGCTTGCCAGCATCTCTCCAATCTTCGAGTCGGCGACTTCCAGATGCCCGGAATCGCGACACAGGGAACCCACCTCAAGCCCGTTTTGCGAAGCTCCGATTATGCCAAATTCGACATCGCGCGTGCTTTCACAAAGCTCGAAGAGCTTGCCTTCTTGATTCGATCCGCGCGCACTTGACATTTCCTGGCCCGACGAGGTAACGAAAGAGCGAACGGATGCCTGCTTTCCGACCAAGGAATTTGCTGGAATTGCGACGTAGGCCTTCGCGGCTTCGGGTACCGCCAAAACCCGAGCACGCCTTTGACGCACTCCCTGGTACGGTTGTCCCTTGTCCTATTACGGGTAATCGCAACCGCCCTGCTACAAGCACAACATGTGGCGTTGCCACAACTTAACGCTGCCGCTGCCTGAAACTTCGTGAAACAATTCACGATCTTTGAGGTTCGTAGTGCAGAGAGCCAAGAGAATCCCTCACTGCGGATCCACCATGGGGATCGTCGGGCAGGAATGCCTAACCTACGGACCGATTGAATACGTATCGTTCGAGCTGTTTTGCTACCTCGTGGGGGGGCTATATGAGGTCAATTGTGATTTGCGGCACTAGGGCGTTCGCCCCCTCATGAGCCGGATCTCGCCGTGAATTCGATGCGTTTTTTCGGCGATGCCTGGACCGAGAGGCGATCTTGCCTTGGTTGGCAGTTTTCGTTAAAAGAGGTTCTCCGCGAGGGGGGGGCCTTCCAGTTGCTGCCGTATCAGGCCGGAGGAGGACGATGAGACCAACTACACGTATTACCAACGGACGGACCAAATGATGGGCAATCTCTTGTCCGCAATTGTCGCCGTCGTTTACCTGGGCGTTGCTTACGTCTCCGGTGGAGCCGAGGCGGTCATCGTGTGCCTCTTGTACCTGGTTTTGCCTCTGGCCTGCATTTGGTTCTCCGAGGCGATGGGCGAATTCACCGGTATCGCGCGAGGCCACCTTGTCACGTCAACCAGTCCCGGATGGGCCGTAGCCGGAATGGGGTGGATCCTTCTGTTGCTGCCCGTCGTGGTTGGGTTGTACTTTATGTCCCAAGGCTGAAGTCATCGTGTGCGGCGTCAAGGCAGGGGGACGTGAAAAGGTTGCAGGAACCGTTTTTGTATGGCAGGACCGAGAGGCGATCTTGCCTTGGCCGGCGGTTTTCGTTAAAAGAGGTTCTCCGCGAGGGGGTTGCCTTCCAGTTGCTGCCGTATCAGGCCGGAGGAGGACGATGACACCAATTTCACATCGCTGGTACCCATGGGCCCTGGGTCTGGCAGTCATTTTGGGTGGTTCGCTGGGGGCGGCCGTCCAGACGGCGGCTTCCGAAATGCCTGCGGAATTGGAAATCGAGCTGAGCGATTTGCTCCACAGCGGATTACGCACCCGGCTGCCCGAGGAAAAAGAGTTCGTCGACCATGTGGTCGAGCGGGTGGCCGAGAATAAGCTGCCACTGGATCTGGTCTTGGGAACGTTTTTGTGGGCGCGGCGACGCCAGCCGTATCCGTTCCCGTACTTCGAACGCGGCCTGCGGGTGCGGGCGGCTCGGCAGGGATTCCCGATCTATGCCAGCGATCGATCCCCCTCTTTCAGGCAGCGCTCCGTCTTCGACCAACTTCGCGTTCGGTAATCGTGATGACGCGTGCCCCCGGAACGAATACGAAACGAGCCGTGGTGTTGCTCAGCGGCGGCTTGGATTCCGCCACGTGCTTGGCGATTGCCCGGGATGAGGGGTTCGAGACCTTCGGGATCAGTTTCTCGTATGGCCAGCGGCATGCGGCCGAACTTCAGGCAGCTGGCCGGGTGGCCGAAGCGCTGGGCGCTCGCCAGCATGTGATCGTGCCGATCGGTCTGGGCGCCATCGCCCGATCAGCACTGACCGACAGGCTCGAGGTCCCGAAACACACGAATCTGGCGGAGATTGGCGGCGAGATTCCACCGACCTACGTTCCGGCACGCAATACGGTGTTCCTGTCGCTGGCGCTGGCTTGGGCGGAAACGCTGGAAACGGGCGACTTGTTCATCGGGGTCAATGCACGGGACTACAGCGGTTACCCGGATTGCCGGCCGCAATTCATCGCGGCCTACCAGCGAATGGCGAACCTGGCGATCAAAGCGGCCGTGGAGGGAACGCGGCCGGTTCGCATCCATACGCCGCTGATCGAACTGAGCAAAGCGGAGATCATCCGCCGCGGGTTGCAGCTGGGGGTCGACTACTCGCTGACCCGCAGCTGCTACGACCCGGGGCCCGGCGATGTGGCTTGTGGCGGCTGCGATGCCTGCCAGCTTCGTCGGCGCGGTTTTGCAGAAAATGGCCTCGCCGACCCGATCGCTTATCAAACGTAACCGCT
>SLEY01000028.1 GCA_007124535.1 Planctomycetaceae bacterium | reverse complement strand
TCCAACTCCCGTACAAACCGGCTGACACCCAACCAGAAATCGTCCCGGACCAGAATCAAACAGGCCAGCGTCTTGCCATCGCATTGTCGCAAGGCACGCACCAGTTCCGGCTGACCGCTGGCATGATGCGAGTGCAGCCACTGCTCGAATTGGTCCAGCACCAGCAGCAGCTTGCCTCCCGGCGCCAGCTTCGGGTTGCGGCGGATCGCCCCCAGGCTGCCTGGCAGATCCAAACCGGCGGGCAGATCGGGACAATGCTGCCGGACCTGCTGCAGCACCCGCGACTCGGTCGCGCTCGGGTCCGCTTCGCAGTAAACCGCCCGCACCCGTCGTTCCAGCCGCGGAATCAACCCCGCTCGCACCAGCGAGGTCTTCCCGCAACCGCTGGGGCCATACAACACCCCCACCGTGAACGCTTCGTCCGGATCGAATGTCTCGATCCGCCGCATCCAAAAATCGATGCTCTTGGGAAGCCCATGCCGATCGCGCGGCCCGGGAAGCAAGGACAGATAGGAATCGGCATCCTCGGGACCGAACGAGCGTAAGCCTTTGGGTACCAGGGGAAACAAGTCCTCCTGACCCATCGCCGAGATCTCTTCCGGCGCCCCGGGAGCGGGCCCCACGTTGTCCGGGCGACGGCCCATCAAAACAAAACCGCCGGATTCGTCCAAGAATCCCTGCAAATCCTCGGCCAACTCCTGAGCCGTGCTGTGCCGATCCCCAATCCGCTTGGAAAGCCCCTTCAAACAGATCCGCTCCAGCGCCGGCGGAACCAACGAATTCAATTGCCGCGGCGGCTGGGGCTCCCAGTGGATCACCTGCTGAAAAAGCTCCCGATTGTCGCGACCTCGGTACGGACGCCAACCCGTCAATAGCTCGTATAACACGACACACAACGAGTAGACATCCGTGCGGCGGTCCACCCGGTGACCCTCCCCCCGCGCCTGCTCCGGACTCATATACGGGGCCGAACCGCCGAATTGCCCCCCACGGCCGATATCCTGGTCGCGCAAGGCCAAACCGAAATCCGCCAAAATCGGTTGCACCCCACGATCCAACAGCACATTCCCCGGCTTCACGTCCCGGTGGACCACCCCTCGCTGATGAGCATGCGCCAAAGCCTGGGCAACGGCGATAACCAACCGCACCACGTCGATGTCGCCCAACTGCTGGCTGCGGATCCGCGCCGCCAGCGTCGAACCTTCTACATACTTCGTGACAATGAAACAACGCCCCCCCGGCATCGCCCCGAAATCGAACACCGGCAGAATTCCCGGATGGTCCAGCTGGGCCGCGACGCGAGCCTCCGCCAAATACGATTCGGCATCCGAGGGCGCCAGAATCCGGTGCGCATGCGGAACCTTGATGGCGACCTGCCGGTCCAGCTCCACGTCCTGCGCCAAAAAGACCTTGCCGAACCCCCCCTCGCCCAGCACCTCCTTCAAAAGGTAACGCCCCAAACGACAGCCGGGAAAACAGCCTTCATAATCGGCCAGCGGCTCGCCATAGGATGGCGAACCGGCCGTCGGAGCGTTCGACGTCGGCGTCTTCCCGCCGGGCGTCCCCGAACTCGTTGGTTTCGGATCACTCACGCCTGCCATCTCCGCTCTTCGAGGACTCTGCAGTCTCTTAACGCCACCACGTGGCAAGAACTCGAAACGGGCGGGGGCCTCTTCAGGCAACGTGAAACGTCGAACGGAAGAACGGCTGGCCGAGACCAATCTTTCCGCCCTCCCCACGGTCACCACCCGGAACGCCCCGAAATCGCGAACCTATTTTAACAGGTAGGCGAGGCGGAGAACAAGCATTCCAGCCGAAAGTTGTATTTTCGGATCAAGCCAGCCCGCGGTCATAGTTGAAGCGAAACGGCCGCTCACCGGGCCGAACCCCACGATTCCATTCCCCTGCCGGATCGGGAGATCCGATCAGATCGACAACCAGGTGCCGGACCCGGATCCGCGGGTTGCGGGAACCTCGCAGGTCGAAGGGCTGCAGCGGGCGGAAGACCCACCAGCCACCTTGGGCGCGAGGCGCCATCTCCACGCCCCGACGATCCCGATACACCTGGCCCCGATACGCCGCCGGAACCTCCGCCCGGGTGGTAATAAGTGGAGGGCGTCCGAATACCACCAAAGAACTTGAAACCGGGCAGTGGGCCGTCAGTTGCTCCCACTGGCGGCGGCTGGCTTCCAGTGACAGGGTCACGCATTGCACCCCGCCCCGGGCCAGGGTCCGCGCGGCCAGCGAATTGAGCACCGGCAGACCGGGTCCGCTTTCCAAGCGAACGCCGGCCGCCCGTGCCAGTCGCCAGCCGCCCCAACTGTTGGCCTCGACCACCATCCGCCGCCTCCGGCAGACTTCCAACAGAGCTTCGATCTGCCCCATTTCCGACTCGCTCCACACGGGGGGCAACGCGACGATCAGCGGCATCCGGCGACCGAGTTTCTGCACCTCGCGCAGATTGTCGGCCGTGGCCCCCTCGACAATCACCCCACCCACAGGTCGCACCCGCTGAAGAAACGGCGCCAGCTGGGGCACTTCCAGCCGGGCACGATCCGGCGGGTCGCCGAGACAGCGGCGATTGGCCGGATCCGGCGAGGCGGGCTGCAGCCAGCGGCGAACCGATTCCGGCAATTCGATGGCCAGCGGGGCGCTGCGCCGCTTCAACGCCTGCTGCACCACCGCGGATAAACGCCGAATCAACTGGTTCACCGCCCGCGGAACCAGCAGGAAATCCGGATCGTCCGTCGCGGCCTGCGACAAGCGATGACCGCGAATCGGCTCCGACTCCAAATACGCCACCAACGCACCGATCGAGATCGCCTTGTGTACCCGCCGCACTACCGTCTTGGGCACCGACCAGGCGACCTCATGCTCCCGGCACGTGCAGCGGATCTCCAACCGCGGTCCCCCGGCCAATATCTCCAACTGGTACACCGCGTCCTCGGCCGGCCCGGCGTCCCGCGAACTCGACTCGCCAAACCCGCGGCCCAGTCCGCCGCCGCGACCGACCGCACGACCGGTCAACTCCCCCAACTGGCCGTCCAGATAGCCACACGTCAACTGCCGACCCGTGTAGGCCCCGAGTTCGGCCGCCGACTCCATACCTTCGATCGGCTCGCCCTCCAGCGCCCGGCGATAAAGGCTCACCGCACGACCCACCCATTCGGCAGTCTTCAAACGGCCCTCGATCTTCAAAGCCCGGACCCCCGCTCGGCGGAAATCGTCCAAACGATGCGCCGTCGCCAGATCCCGCATCGACAAGGGCGTCCCCGCCGGCTGGGATGCCACCGTCCAGGGCACGCGGCAAGGACTGGTGCACACGCCCCGATTCCCGCTGCGACCGCCGACCCAACTGGAAAGCAGACAACGACCCGAAACGCAGTAACATAACGCGCCCTGGGCAAATACCTCCGTCTCGATCCCCGGCATCGCCGCCGCCGCGATCTCCTCCAGACTCATCTCCCGAGCCAAAACGACCCGCTGAGCCTGCCAGTCACTCGCCGCCGCCACGTCCGCGCGGTTCGTCGCACCCGTCTGCGTGCTGAAATGATACTCCAGCTCCGGATACTCCGCTCGCCACGCCAGCAAAGCCGGATCGCGAACCAATACCGCGTCGGCGCCGCTGTCCCGAGCCCATTCCAGAATCCGAGCGGCCTGCTCCAGCTCATCCTCCGCAATGTCCACATTCAAGGTCACATAGACTCGAACCCCTCGTTCGTGTGCCCGTGCGACCGCCGACCGCAGCGCCTCCGCACTGAAATTCCGCGCCCCGCGACGCGCGTTCAATTGCCCCAGTCCCAAGTAGAC
>SLEY01000018.1 GCA_007124535.1 Planctomycetaceae bacterium | reverse complement strand
CTCGCGGCTGGCAGGTGCTGGCGGGGGTGCGCCGTCCGGAAGATGGTGAGCGATTGCGGGAGCAGGGGGGTGAGCCGATTCGGCCGGTGATCCTGGATGTGACGGACCACGCCGCGTTGTCGGAGCTGACCGAGCAGCTTGGCGAATCCCTGGGGGCTCGCGGGCTGGATGGTTTGGTGAACAACGCGGGGATCGTTACTCCCGGTCCCATGGAGTTGCTGCCGGTGGCTGCCTTCCGACGGCAGTTGGAGGTCAATGTGCTGGGACCGCATGCGGTGACCCAGGCGTTGTTGCCTCTGCTGCGGAAGGCGGCGGGGCGGATCGTGCTGGTCGGTTCGATCAGCGGTTCGATCACACCGCCTCATTTGGGAGCTTACGCCGCCTCGAAACATGCCTTGGAGGCCATGGCCGATGCCCTGCGAATCGAGTTGCGGGCGTGGCGGATTCGTGTCGCCATCGTTCAGCCCGACAGCGTGGATACGCCGATCTGGAACAAATATACGGGTTCGTTTTCCTCGCTGTATGGGCAGGACGATCCGGAACGGCAGGCGTTGTACGCAGCTCAGATGCAGCGGATTCGGGACCGGATGCACCGGGCGGGCCGGCACGGCATGCCGACCGGTCGCGTGGTCGCCGCCGTGCGACACGCCCTGACCGCCCGGCGTCCCAAGGCCCACTATCCCGTCGGGATTCGTACCCGCTTGGCAATCTGGGCTGAACATCATTTGCCGACTGCCTGGATGGATTATTTTCTACGTACGGCCGTGGGAGGGTAAACCCTGGCTGCTCCGCGATCCAAAAAGTGCACGAACCACATGCCAGGAGTGTGGATTGCTGCAGAACAAAAAGGGAGGCGGCCAAGTGGAGCCGCTTGCATGTCACCACCGGCTCTCGGAAAATACAGTCCGTGTCAGGCGTGTACCGGGGACCTTCAAGCGGATCGGATGGCTGGGTGTGCGAGTTTCAACCGTACGTGGAAGAATTGTGTCCGGCTCTGGATGCCGAAGCGGCTTTCCGCGCGCTGAGCGGGCGGTCCCACTGTCTGTTCTTGGACAGTGCCCTGCGCCATCCGGAACTGGGACGCTATTCGTTCCTCATGGCGGAACCGAGCGACTTCTTGGCGATTCCGGCGGATGGGACCGATGGCTTGGCCCGATTGGCGGAGCGGCTGGCCGAATTCGCCTCGGCAACGGTCCCAGACCTACCTCCCTTCCAAGGGGGCGCGGCGGGATTGTTCAGCTACGAACTGAATCGCAGCCTGGAACGGATCCCCCCGGCGCGTTATGACGAATTTGCTCTGCCGGCCCTGGCTGTCGGCTTCTACGATGTGGTCTTGGCCTGGGACCATCGGGACGAACGGGCCTGGATCATCTCGCAGGGATTCCCGGAGCGCGAGGCGGACCGTCGCCAACGGCGTGCTCGGGAACGCGGCGCCGAGTTCCGGCGGTGGCTGGGTCAGCCGAGGACAGGACGTGGTGACCGGCCGCTCCAGCCGCGGAATCCGGGACGGACACGGGAGGCCCCCCGGTTCCCCATGCCAGGCCCCACTGGATTAGTCAGCGATTTCACGGCGGAGGGTTACCAGCGGGCGGTGCAGCGAGTGGTGGACTTTATCGGGGCGGGGGACGTATTCCAGGTGAATCTGTCCCAACGTCTGATGTTCCCCGCCCGCGATGACTCGGTCAATCTCTACCTCCGATTGCGACGCCGAAATGCCGCGACGTTCGCCGCTTACTTCGACCTGGGGGGCTATCAGATCGCCAGTGCCTCCCCCGAACGTTTCCTGGCCGTCCGCTCCCACCTTGTCCAGACCCGGCCGATCAAAGGCACTCGCCAGCGGAGATGGGGTCCGGAAGCCGATTTGTACGCTGGCGAGGAACTGAAGCAAAGTGAGAAGGATCGCGCGGAGAACGTGATGATCGTCGACCTGTTGCGCAACGATCTGTCCCGTGTCTGCCTGCCGGACAGCGTCCAAGTCACCCAGCTCTGTGGCTTGGAACGCTACCCCTACGTTCAGCATTTAGTCTCCGTCGTTCAGGGCCAACTGCAGCCGGGGGCCCATCCGGTCGATCTGCTCCGCGCGGCCTTCCCGGGCGGTTCGATCACCGGGGCCCCCAAGGTGCGAGCGATGGAGATCATCGCCCAGATCGAACCGACGGCACGTGGCGCCTATTGCGGGGCCCTGGGCTACGTCGGCTTTGATCAAACAACGGACCTGAGTATCCTGATACGGACCCTCACCGCCGGCAATGGCTGGTGGCAGTTGCCCGTCGGCGGAGGCATCGTCTACCAATCGGACCCGCGGCGCGAGTACGAAGAAACATGGCACAAAGCCAATGGAATGATTCGAGCCCTCGAATGATCCTGTTGATCGACAATTACGACAGTTTTGTCCACAATCTGGCCCGCTATTTCGTGCAACTTGGCCAGCAAACTCGGGTGGTGCGCAATGACCAGATCACCATCGACCAGATTCGCGGGAGGCCGCCGGCGGCGATCGTGCTGTCGCCGGGGCCGCGAGCACCGGAGCAGGCGGGGATCTGCTTGGAAGTCGTACGCCGTTTCCACGGCAAAATCCCGATCCTCGGAATCTGTCTGGGACACCAGGTGATCGGCGCGGCCTTCGGAGGTACGATCGTCCGTGCCCGGGAACCGATGCACGGGCGAACCAGTCCCGTATTGCACAGCAACCGGGGGGCCTTTGCGGGAACGCCTCAACCCATCCGCGCGTGCCGCTACCATTCGCTGGTCATCTCTCCGGTGGACTTGCCGCCCTGCCTGGAAGTCTCCGCTTGGACGGCCGAGGGGACGATCATGGGAGTGCGGCACCGTCAAGCGGTGACGGAAGGCCTCCAATTCCACCCGGAATCCGTGTTGACCCAGCACGGTTATCGCTTGCTGCAAGGATTCTTGCAGCAGGCCGGACTATCGGTTCCTCCGATGCAGCTCGACCAGCATGCGAATTGCGTCCGAGCATGGGGAGTGGCGTCGTGATTCTGGAAGGGCTGGTGACCACGGTCGATTTGCAGGGTGAGGTGAACATTTCCGCGATGGGAGCCTTAGTAGACGATCGGATCGAACAATTCGTGTTGCGTCCCTACCAGACAACCCGCACCTTCGAGAACTTGAACACAACTAAACAGGGGGTGTTTCATGTGACGGATGATGTGGAGATGCTGGCACGGGCTGCCATTCACCAATGGGAAGACGCCCCTCGAATGTTTCAGGCAGAATCCATCAACGGGTTGATTTTGGCCGAGGCCTGCCGCTGGTACGCCTTTCACGTGACGCATCTGGAGGCCCGCGCGGCCCGGACCACGCTGGCTTGCCTTGTGTGCGAGCAAGGGCGAAATCGGGATTTTTTCGGCTTCAACCGTGGCAAGCACGCGGTCGTCGAAGCGGCCATTCTGGCCTCGCGGTGCGAATTCCTGGCAGCGGCGAGCATTTTGCCCCAGTTCCAACAGCTGGCGGTATTGGTTGAAAAGACCGGCGGCGCTCAAGAGCGGCGGGGTTTCGAGCTGTTGAACACCTACGTTCAGGAGCGGCTGAAGGGGCGGCGACGAAAAGGCGGCGGGTGAGGCGATGAATCCGTCAAGCAAACGTTACTTAGCATACCCCTCTTCCAATGGGGCTCGTATTGCGACCAGTTCGCGAGGCGCGGTCGAAGTCGTTTCGCCCAGTCGCTTGCATTTCGGGCTGTTGTCCTTCGGACACCGTCACGAACGCCAATATGGTGGTGTGGGTATGATGGTCGATCAACCGGTCTTGCGCGTCATCATTCGGCCCGCTCCACGAACGGACTGGAAATATCCGAT
>SLEY01000153.1 GCA_007124535.1 Planctomycetaceae bacterium | reverse complement strand
TCGCTCCCGTCGAAGAAGAAGACCGGTTTTCCCATTTCCCCGCACTCCAGCTGCTGAGCTTCTTCATCGGGCTCGATCGGGCTGAGTAGCGGGGCGAGCCGAGAATAGGCCGCGGGAGGCTCGAAACCCAGGTCGCGGGCATATTCGATGATCGCTTCAAGGTAGCCTTTCAAGACTTCGGGCGCTACGGCTTTGAGACGGATTCTTTCCCGCAGGAGCGCGGTCGCCTCCTCGTAACGGTCCCTCGGCCCCACCTGGCCGTCCGCGGCACGCACGCCCAGGCAATACGCATCCAAAAAGAACATCGCGCAAGCCACCTCGCCACTGGGGAGGCAACGGCTGAGGAGCGCATACCCGAACCGGCGATCTTCAAAATCGGCGGCGATGAAACAGTGCAAAACCGGACCCTGCGCGGCCTCCGCCATCTGGTCAGCCAAACTGCGATTCTTCCGCTTGACCAACTCCTGACGCCGCTCCTTCCGCTTGGCTTTCTGACGCTCGCGCTTCTTCTGCCTCCGTTGATCGCTGTTCGCCATAGGCTATTCTCCCTCGCCTTCTCCCAGGGATTCCTTCCGAATTCCGTACAGATACCACCCAGCTCCTCTACCCGACAACCGCCCGAATGCGGGATTCGTTCACCGGAAAAAGCACGCCACGCTCGGTGATCATGGCGCGAATGTATCGGCTGGGGGTCACGTCAAAGGCCGGATTGTAGACCTCGATGCCGTCCGGAGCGACGGCCTGGCCCAGCACCTCGGTCACTTCCGCCGCTCCCCGCTGTTCGATCGGGATCTGATCGCCGTGCTCTAACTCCAGGTCGAACGTGGTGCTGGGCGCTGCGACATAGAAGGGGATCCCATGCGCGTGAGCCAAGACGGCCAATCCATAGGTGCCGATCTTGTTCGCCGTATCGCCATTCGCCGCAATCCGGTCCGCCCCGGTCACCACCGCCTGGATTCGCCCCTCGCGCATCACCTGAGCTGCCATCGAATCGCAGATCAGCGTGCTGGGAATGTGGTGTTGGGCCAGTTCCCAAGCGGTCAGGCGGGCGCCTTGGAGCAAGGGGCGGGTTTCGTCCACAAACACGTGCAACCGCGTGCCCTGCTCGTGAGCCGCATAGATCAGTGCCAACGCCGTGCCGTATTCCGACGTGGCCAGACCGCCCGCATTGCAATGGGTCAAAACGCCCATGCCATCGCCCAGCAGGTGCGCACCCTGCCGGCCAATGGCTCGGCACATCGCCCGGTCCTCCTCGTGGATCGCCCGGGCTTCCTCCCACAACGCTTGGCGGATTTCGGGCGGGCCCCGCACCGCGCGCAACTCCGCAGCGCGACCCTGCATCCGGTTCAAGGCGGTGAACAAATTCACCGCGGTCGGACGACTGCCCGCCAGGAATTCGCGCACCTGATGCAAACGGGCAAAAAAACGCTCCGGACTCTCCTCGGAACCATCCTGCATGCCCAAACACACACCATAGGCTGCCGCGATCCCGATCGCCGGCGCCCCGCGGACCCGTAACGAACGGATCGCTTCCCACACCGTTTCCACGTCGCGGCAGGCAACCTCGCGGCACTCCCGCGGCAACAGCGTCTGGTCGATCAGCTTCAAATGACCGTCGATGTCCCCCACCCAGCGCAAGGTCTGTACGGCATCGGGGCCCGGCCCGTCGGTCTCCGACATCGTCTCAGTCCCCGGCAAGCGTTTCCTGCAAACGAGCGTCCTTGGCAGCGATCGCGGCCGTCAGGCCCCGCTTGAACTCCGCCAACCGCTGCTCGAGCGCCGGGTCGGCCGTGGCCAGAATCTGGACGGCAAACAGCCCCGCATTCCGAGGACCGCCCATCCCCACGGCCATACTGGCTACCGGCACATCGCCCGGCATCTGGACCGTCGATAGCAGCGAATCCAAACCGCCCAACTCGGCAGTCGGTACCGGCAACCCGATCACCGGCAGGGTGGTGTGCGCTGCCACAACACCCGCCAAATGGGCCGCGCCACCCGCGGCGGCGATCAACACCCGCAAACCCCGCTCCCGGGCACCAGTCGCCCATTCGGCAACGACGCCGGGCGTGCGGTGCGCACTCATCACCCGTACCTCATAGCCGACCCCGAACTCCTCCAGAGCGGCGGCCACCTTCTTGATCTTGGGCCAGTCGCTGTCGCTGCCCATCACAATCCCAACCTGAACCGGTGGTTTCATCTACCTTGCTCCTTTTCCTTGTGTTTCCCAGACCTCTTCCGCGGCACTGGGCCGAAAATAATGCGGCGCCAGTTTCCATAAGTCGTCCCGCCGACCGGCCCGGTACAAATGAAAACCAAGACGGCCCACGGCCACCGCACGCGGCGACCAACCGTCCGGCGAGGCCACCCGGACCCCGTCCGGCAGGTGCGCTCGCAAACGCGACAAACCCGCTCCCGTCACCAGCCGAGTCGGTTCATCCCCAGAAGCCCCGCCGGGGGAGGCATCCAGGGCCAGCGAGTCGAGCCATGCCTGATCGTCCAGGATCCGGGGCGGTTCCAGCACCTCCCGAATCGCTCCCCGGCACCGGTAACACGCAGCAAACACCTGCTGGCGCTGCGCGTTCATCACCACGTCCAATCGCGGCCAATCGCCGTCCACCTGATGGGCGATCACCTCCAGCGTATTCACCCCCAACACCGCCGCGCCCACCGCATAGGCCAACGTCTTGGCCGCCGTCACGCCTACCCGCAAGCCCGTGAAAGAGCCGGGCCCCTGCGATACGAGGATCAAATCCAACTCGCTCGCCCGCCAACCGGCCCCACGCAATTGCTCGGCCATCGCCGGAGCCAATCCGCTGGCCGTCCGCTGCCCCGAATCCAGAATGGTCTGCGATATCAGCCGATCCCGCTCCAAGAGCGCGACCGAGGCCTCGCGAGTTGATGTTTCCAGGGCCAAGATTCGCATCGTCACCTAACCAAACCGAGTCGATTATGCCTTGCCGGATTCATGGCTAAAGCATAACGATTCCGGCGGCCCAAGGCGAGCGGTCTGATCGGACTTTTTGAACACTCAACCCTACCGGAGACTTACTGATCGCTACCCGGACGAGGCCCCAGGCGACTGCGGACGCCGTCGTGCCATACCTCGGGCGGCTCATACTGAGGCCGGGGCGGGTTGTGGTGCTGAGGAAAAATCCCCTCGCGATAACCGCCACCTCCCCGAGGGGAACCCAATGGCGTCGAACGCGGCTGCTGATGATGCGACGGCCAATCGCCTGCGCGGTAACCACCCCCCTGCGGGTAACCATGCGGCTGCCGCCCCACGGAATCCGCCTGCGACGATCCCGGGCTGGCCGACTCACCAGACGGATCGGGCAAACGACGTGTCTCCCCCGTCTGGAGATCATAGCTGTACACGGGACCCACGCTGGAAAACATGGGCCACGGACTGACTCGAACGTGGCGACCATCGGGAGAAACCACCGCGGAAGCGCCCAGCGACGTCCCCTCGGGCAGCCAAGTGATCACCGGCATATACGCCACCGCCGGACGCCGCCACCACAGGTCTTCCTCCAGCAACCGCCGGAGCCACAGCGCGCGCCGCGCCTCCCAACGCGCCCGGGGCACTCCCACCACATCTTCCGGTAACCGCTGAGCCAAAGCGATCCGAGTCAGTAACTCGATGTGCTGCGGAGGCATCCGATCGACATGCGTTTGCACCCTGCGAATCTGGCGAGAACTCCTCAAACCCAGCACCAGTTGCTCGCGCAGCCAGTCCCGTTGCTCTTGAATCTCCGGTCCGGGCGCCCCCGCTTCGGGCTCCGGCGCATCAAACGGCGAACCCTCGCTGCCCACCACC
>SLEY01000308.1 GCA_007124535.1 Planctomycetaceae bacterium | reverse complement strand
GTCCCAGGCCCCTTCATCCATCGGCTGTGCGGTGGTCACGGTCAGCGACACCCGCACGTGGGAAACGGATACCGGGGGCCGCACGGTCGTGGAACGCCTGCTGGCTGCGGGACACGAAGTGCATCGGCGGGACCTGATTCCCGACGACCGCCAGTTGCTGCGAGAGCGGTTGCAATGCTTCCGCAAGGAACCGGCGATTCAAGTCGTGTTGATCACGGGGGGCACGGGGATCGGTCGGCGCGATCAGACCTATGAAACGGTTTGCGAATTGCTGACCAAGCCGCTGCCGGGCTATGGCGAGTTGTTTCGCATGCTCAGCTATGGCGAAATCGGTGCGGCGGCGATGCTCAGTCGGGCCGTCGGGGGCCTGATGGGATCCCGGGTGGTGCTGACGATGCCGGGTTCTCCAGCGGCAGTTCGTTTGGCGATGGACCGGGTGATTTTGCCGGAACTGGGGCATTTGGTGCGCGAGGCGCATCGCTGATGCGGCCGGGGTGATCGGCGGACAGCAACGTCCCCGACCCGGGCCTTGCAAAGACGCGGAGGAGAGGCTCAAAATGCACGACGATTATACGGCCGAAGACTTCGACCATTCGCCTCGGATGTTCTATTACGAGGTGACGCAAGCTTGCGACTTGGTGTGTGAGCACTGCCGCGCGGCGGCGCAGGAGGATCCGCACCCGGGGGAACTGACGAACGAACAGTCCTTGGCCCTGATCGATCAGGTGGCCACGTTTCCCAAGCGGCCGACCCTGGTGCTGACGGGCGGAGATCCGCTGAAGCGGCGGGACCTGGACGATCTGATCCGGCATGCGGTCCGGCGGGGGCTGCAGGTGGCCTTGACGCCCTCGGCGACGCCCCTGGCGACGGCCGCAGCGTTTCAGCGCGTGCAGCGGGCGGGGGTCGAATGCCTGGGCATCAGCCTGGACGGGGCCGATGCGGCGACCCATGACGCCTTTCGCGGATTCCCCGGCAGTTTCGCGCAAACCCGGCAGATGCTGGCCGAAGCCCGCCGGTTGGGAATGGCCGTCCAAGTGAACACGTCGATCACGCGGCGGAATTTTCACCAGATCGATGCCTTGGCCGAGCTGCTGACGGACCAGGGGATCGCCATGTGGTCCGTGTTCTTTCTGGTTCCGGTCGGCCGCGGTGTGGAGCAGGAGCGGATTCAGCCCGAAGAATACGAGCAGGCGTTCGCCCGGCTCTGGCGCCACGCGCGCCACCAACCCTACGGCGTGAAGACAACCGAAGCCCCGCATTACCGGCGTTACGTGCTGCAGCAGCAGGGCGATCCGCTGGCGGGCCCCGGGGGCGGATTGGATCCGGGCCGGCGTCGCGGGCATCGCGCCCCGCTGGGCGTCTGGGACGGACGCGGCGTGATGTTTGTCAGCCATACCGGCGAAATCTATCCCGCCGGATTCCTGCCGCTGGTCTGCGCACGGCTCCCGCAAGCTTCGGTCGTCGAGACCTACCAGACCCATCCGATTTTCCGAGCCCTGCGGGACGCCGATCAATTCCGGGGCAAATGCGGTTACTGCGAGTACCGCTGGATCTGCGGTGGCAGCCGGGCCCGGGCGTTCGCCGTGACCGGCAACGCGTGGGAATCGGAACCGGACTGCGTTTACGTGCCCGCCACCGCCGCCACGGTGTGAACGGGGGTTAATCGGCGGCCAGCAGCCTGCGGATGAATTCCACCTGCGGCGTGCCCATCCCCCGGCCGGCGCTGCCGGTCAGGTACTCCGCCACAAAACGCTGCGGCTGGCGATGCTCCGGAACCCGGATGCTCTCGCCTTTCTGCAGGATCGGCCGGCTGTCCGACACACTGCCGAACTCGCGAGGACCGGCCACCTGGCACGGAATCCATCGCCCGTTCCCCTCGCCGTCCACCAAGTAGAACTCCGCATACACATGGTCGGGAACCCACACCGTGCGCGCGGGAACTCCGTGCGCTCGGCAAAGCGCGATGAACACCGATGTCAGTTCGTGCTTGCCCCCAAAGCCGCTGCTCATCGTCGCCACGACATTTTGCTCACGACCCGCACGGTGGGTGATGTTGTCCCGCACCCAATCGTAAATCGCTTCGACCTGCTTCCAGCCGCCCTCCTTGCCCTCGACAATCTCCCGCACCTGGTTGCGGACCCGCTGGTGGCGGACGTCGATCTGCGGACTGGGCCCCAGATGGCTCCGAATGTTGCGGGGCACATTCCGAGCAATCTGCCATGCGTCCGGATTCTCAATCGGCGGCAGCGAGCGGCGGATGATTTCCAGCGTGACCAACGCCTCGGCCGTCTGCCCCACGGGCAGTTGCGGGATGGTGAACACCATCTGCCGCACCCCGTCCAGGTCCCGGTAATCCATGCGAGTCACCAGCGGCGAGACCTCTTCCGTGACGATCCGCACCGATTGCTCCGGCCAATCGGTGGGCATCGGCAAAGTTCCTCGCAGGCCCGCGGAGGGCCCGCCCGAAGCTTCGATCGATACGCCGACCTGCCAGCGCTGAGTCAAAATCGGCTCGGCCGCCGGCGCTCCGCCCGGATCGGGCACGTCGAATTGACCCCGCGCCCCAGAGGCGAAGCCCAGCAGGAGCAACCCCACGGTTGCCAAAAGAGCGGGCGCACTTGCCCGGCAGGGGAAAAGCTTCGGCAACAGGGGCCCCAATGTCGCTGGCGGGGGATCGAAGCCCACCACGCGATGCCCCGGGGCGGGACAGCGCAAAGACCAACCCCGCCTTCTAAAAAATCGAACGTAACGGCTGGTTTCCCGATTCTTCATGCCTCCGGCTCCTTTCGGGTCAAGACACGTGGCGGCCCGGTGGCGGTCGCTACCGAGCCAAGATACCACGATGCTGGCGGGGATGGGAGCCGTGCTGCCGTCAACCGGAACGGGGCTCGCTCCGGGTCGGACCGGGCACCACTTCCACTCCCTCGCCCGGTTGAATGATCCATTCGCCGCGTGTCGCGCCCGGCGGGTAATAACTGCTGCTGCCGCTGCTGCACGGATCGCATTCGATGACTTCCACCTCCCTGTGCACGTCGCGCCAGCCGAATCCACGCACATTGTGCATGCAGTTCGCCCAGGGCAATCTGCAGCCGCTGGACACCAAAGCGACCATCCCCAGTGTAAGCGTAAATATGACTCGTTTCATCTTCGTCCTCTCCCAGGTCGTAGACTGCAGTGTATCGTCCAGATTCGTTACGGCCAGACAAATCTACATTGCCGACTTGAATGTGCAACTCGGACTGTTGCGAATTTCCTTTGCCATGTACCTTTTTCGAAACAGGCCCATTTGCCGGCCACCCGGTTGCCGATCCCGAATGCGTAAGATTCACGGCGTACCGGCGGAGGCAGAAGACGGCCATGACGATTGTGCGGATCCCTCTGATTCTGCTGCTGGGGCTCGGCAGCCTGGCAACTCCCGAGGCCCGGCCGGCCGGCCTGCGAGGCCGCTGCCCCCCACCCGCCGAATCGTGCGCACCGCCCTCACCCCGCCCCCAGGATTCGCTGTGGATGATCAGCACGCGACATCTGGAACCCGCGGGAACCCGGCAGCCGCACATCGAGCAATTCCGCTTCTTGCGTTACAAAACAGATCGTTGGCACGTTAGCGACGCCACCGAATTACTGCAGGACACGCGAGCCCGTACCGTGGTCTATGTCCACGGCAATCGCATCGATTGGGATACCTCGTCGCAGCGGGGATGGGACGCCTACCAGGCACTGCTCCGTCATGCGGACCCGCCGGAACCGTTACGCTTTATCATCTGGTCCTGGCCCAGTGATCGGCAAGGCGGTCCGCGGCGGGACGCGCAAACCAAAGCAT
>SLEY01000675.1 GCA_007124535.1 Planctomycetaceae bacterium | reverse complement strand
TCATCGCTTGGTGGCGGGCGAGGGCGAGGCGGGTTCCCAGCAGGACAGGCGGCCGTCCTTGCTGGTCAGGAACAGGCGACCGTCCGCGGCGATCAGTCCGTCGAAGACGGGTGGCGAATCGAGGGAATACTCGGCCAGCCGGGTTCCGTCGGTGGTCGAGACGGCCCACAGCCGCCCGCCCTGGCGGCCTTCGAAGGCGCCGTAGGGATCGTCGTCGTCGATGACGTCCGGCGGGCCGGCCAGGAAGAGGGTTTCGCCGGCCAAAACCATGGCCCGGGCTCGGACGGGGATCTGCACCGACCATTTCGGTGGACGCTCGCGAACCATGTTGCCCCGCTCCCGCCGAGCCGACTCGGCGGGCAACATGGGTTCATTGTCATTGTCATCGGCGACCAACGTATGGCCGTCCGTGCCGGGGTCGAAGTACGGGCTGCGGCTGAACTGCCGGTTGAACGTGTGCAGGGCGTAGGTGGTTGTGTCGTCGAAGACCAGGATCTGGCCCGCTTTCGGGGCCCCGATCGCCGAATACATCCCCGGCCAGCGGCGGGCGTGCATCCAGTAGAGGCGGTCGAAGCCGGAGTGGTCCAGAAAACCGCCGGTGGCCACCAGATGCAAGCCGGTTTCGCGAGCACCCCACCGCGCGATCCTCGGCGACTCGATCGGGCGGAGTTCCAAATCGAATACGTTCTGCGTCAAATACAGCTTTCCTCCCGTGGCTACCAAAATGTCGTTCTTGCTGCCTTCCATATCATGGGCCCGATCGCTGGGAAGCGTCAGATCGGGCCAAGGGCCTTCCAAATGGGCCCGGTGCCGCACCGTGCCGGTCGCGGCGTCCAAGGCGTACAGAGAGATACCGCCGTCCAGGAACGAGGACCGGCCTGCAGCGAAGTACACATTTTCCCCCTCGACCAGCACACTCCCGTGGACGGGCCACGGGGATTCGAGCCGGCCGTAGGACATGATTCGTCGCTCCGCCGGGGCGGCGCGGAATCGCCAAACCAGCACGCCGTCGGCCGCCCGCAGGCAGTACACATAACCGTCGGTTCCGCCGAACAGCACCTTGCCGCGATGGACGGTCGGCGGAGAATCGACGGCCCCGCCCGCCGTATAGCTCCACAGCCGCGCTCCTGTCTCGGCATCCAGGCAGGTGACCCGATGGGCGTCGATCTCGGCGACAAAGACGCGGCCGCCGACCACCACGGCCGGCGACACCTTGCCGTCGAAGGAGGACGTCCACTGACGCTGCAGGGCCGGCGGGACCTCGCTGGCGATGCTCCCGCTCCGGGCCGCGTCGCGGCGGTAGGTGGGCCAATCGCCGGAATCGTCCGTGACACCGGGTGAAAGGGACAGCTTTCCATAAGCCGGACCGCGCTGCAGGCGCTCGGTGGCCGGAGGAGCGGGACGCTCGCTCGGCGACTCCGCCGCCAAAGCATGAAATCCGGCCAGCTTCACCCCGGGATAGCAAAAGCAAGGATCCGGCGGCGCGTACAGCAGGCCGTTGGCCGGGAGGATCCCGTACCGGCACGTGCCCCGGACCCAGTCGTGCCGCATATGACGGTCCGACTGGAGATCCACGAATTCGACGCCCCGCTTGGACCACAGGAGATACCTTTCCGTCGCCTTGCCGCGATGACAGCGGGCATGATGCCCGCCGGTGAACAGATGCCCCGGATCGATCTGCCGTACCGGCTGGCCGGTGGCCAGGTCCAGGCCGGTGGTGGTCAATGTTCCCAGCCAAGCCAGTCCCCCGGCCACGCTGACGTCCGGCACGCCGCGAAAGCTGGTGTTCGTCTTGCGGGTCCATAACTGTTGGCCGTCCACGGCCGAACGAGCCTCGGCATGCGATCCGGCTGCGAACAATACGACCTGGTCCGCCATGACCAACGTGCCCTCGGTCGCCAGCCCCCGGCGAGGCAGCTCGACCCGGGCTTTCCAGAGCAACTCGCCGGTGTGCAGGTCCAAAGCCACCAATTCCCGGGTATTGTGAAAGCACACCCGCCCCTCCGCAACCGCCAGAGTCAGATCGCTGACCGCTTCGACCGGCTGCTGCCAAAGCATTTCGCCGGATGCAACGTCCAGGGCCCTGATCGACTGGGGCTGCGGAGCCGAGCCGGTTTGGTCGCGGACCCGGAGCACCAGGATTCCCTCACTCCATACCATCTCCTCGGTGGCCTCCGTTTCGGGGAATTCGCGCAGCGTCTTTCCGGTCGCCGCGTCCAATTCGGAGACGGGTGCGCGGAAACCCAGCGTCATGTACAGCCGATCGCCCGTGGCTACCAACCGCCGCGGCAGCGTCAAGGGCGACGACCACAGCTGATCCGCCTTGCCCCACCGCCAGCGGTGCGCATCCCAGGCCGCACTGCCCCAGTTGTCCAGAGGCCGCTTCCAGAGCAGGAGGCCATTGAAGGCATCACGGGCCACCAGGGAGCTTTGGTCGGGCAGACGCCGCTGGTCGCGAGGCGTTTCGTGGATCCCGATCGGGCCTTGGTCCAGCGTGTGGAACAGGCGCCCGCCCGCCGTGACCGCCGCCGTCAGGCTCATGTCGGTCTCATGGCTCCGGCTCCAGCGCGGCGCACCTTCCCATTGCAGACGCCGGGGCGGGCCCACCCGCCGGTCGCTCGATACCGGGTTGCCGCTGGCGTCGTACAGGAAATGCCCCCAGTCGTCCAGGTCCTCCGGCCACGCCTTGCGGACGCAGGCCCGCGGGGCACGCTGGGCGTCCAACGTGACGGCCACGCCCCCGGGGGCCAGCACACGCATCCGCTCCGCAGGGGCGACATCGCCCGCTTCCTCCACCACCAGCAGATTCACCAAATTGTCCGCAAAAGGCAGATGCCGGCCGTCGAACGTATCGACCGAAACCCGGCCGTACAGGCCGCGATCAGCCAGATACTGCCGGGCTTCGACAACCCGCTGGACGTCCCTCTCCAGACCCTGGACCACGCAGTCGCCCTTAGAGAGCGCCGCGGTCAACCGCCCGTCGCCACAACCCAGGTGGACGATCAGCCCGCCCGTGAACTCCGCCTGCGCCCGAATCTCATCAGCCCGGCTCGCGGTGGAGGGATCGTGTTCCCCCTGCCCGCCAGCGGCCACGGCAGGAACGGCAACGGCCGCCCCCAACCACAGAAAAATCCGATACAACCCTCGAATCGGCCGAAGTCCTGTTGAAATGGGTTCGCAAGGCATGCTGCGACGCCCCCCTGTCGTGGATGGTGCTGCGAATGGAACGAATGACGAACGCGAGATGCCCCTCAGCATCCCCCGGCGGAAACGGCAAGTCAAGGGGATCGGTCCGTCGGTTGGGCACAACACCGAAAACCGGGTGGCGTTGCAGCCGTACTCGTACTCAGTGCAACGGTACTCGTACTCGACAGACGCCGGACGACGAATCCCACCTACCGACGTGTTGAAGACGCTTGATGACGGATGGTGTCGTTGCGGACTGGTTTGATCCGACGAACGCAGACTTCGGCCAACGAGTCGATCGAGCGCGAGTACGAGTACGAGTGCGAGTGCGAGTGCGAGTGCGAGTGCGAAACGAAGCGGATGAAGCCATCAAGCCCTGAGGAATCACCGCTCGCGCTGTGGCCGGTCTCTGACCGAGCCACCCGGGCGACCGGAGGTACCCCATATAGGGGGCGACCTTCGGTCGGCGGTTTCGCCGGGGTCGGAGACCCGCGCCGAGCAGAGGAGCAGTAGACCCGCGCCGAGCAGTGAGCAGTGCGACTGTAATTTCTCAATGGCCCGCTTAAAGAGGTAAAACCTTCATTTGTGACCGTCCCCCTTGAACGCGTATTGACCGAAGTGGTTTTCGGTGAATCAGCGTTTTACCCCTTT
>SLEY01000634.1 GCA_007124535.1 Planctomycetaceae bacterium | reverse complement strand
TGGCGGATCGGTTGGGGCGTCCGATGGCGATTCTGCGAATCGGTTCCCGGATTCCGGACGAAGCGACCAGTTCGCCGGGGCGTGTTTCGGCCTCGCCGCCTTACCAGGTCCTGGTCCACCCGGGCCCGTTGCCCGAACCAGGCACGGGGTTGGAGGAATCAGCTTTTCAGGGAGCAAGCAATGGACGGCAAGCACGCGTCCGCTAATCAGCAGAGACGAATCGGCTTGGCGGTCGGCGCCGGGCGTTGGCTGGTAGTGGCCTTGGCGGTGATGCACTGTTCGTGCCAGAGTCTGGACCCTTACGGGCCCCTGGCTTCGCCGCGCGCACCGCGCCCCGGTACGCCCCCGCCCGCTCCGGCTTTCGCGGCGGTGCCCCCGGCGCCCGTGGTTTCGGCTCAACCTGCCTCATCGACCGCTCCGGTTTCGCCAGCGCCCCATCCGGCGGCTGACTCGACGGGCGGAACGGTCGCCCCGGTGTCCTACCTGCAGCCGCATGCCCGATCGTCGGCGCCAAGCGACACCGCCATCGACCCCCGGGCGGACCGTGAGTACCTCTTCGATGGCGGAGACCACCCGCCGCCGGTCGAAGTGCTGCGCGACGGTACCGTGCTGGGCCTGCAGGCCGAAGACACCGTGGCCCACTATGACACGCTGGATGGGCGAACCGAAGTGGAACCCTCCAATCGTGTCGCCATCTACGCCCCACGTTTCGGTGCGGTTCGCAGCGTTTCCGGAATCGTCCTCCACCAGCAGTCCGACCGGGCGGCCGGCGTCGAATTGCCAACACGGGTCGGCGTCCACGAGGACCAGCGGCTGGCCAGCACGGTGCACCAACCGATCCAGGCGGAGCGTTATTTCGGTCTGGATACCGCCCAACGTTTCCGCGAATCGGTACGGGCGGCCGATGTTTACGGCGGACTGTATCTGGAAGCCACTGCGTGGCAACTGCACGTGCATGAGGACTTTCAAATTATCCGGAGCGGCGCATTCGACGATGCACAAAAAGCCCGGCTGGCCGTCCATCTGCAGGCCGCTCAAGCCTGGACCTCCGACCAGGCGGTCCAAGTGGTCTTGGACGAGACCTTGGCCAGCGTGGCCGTCGGCAGCACGCAGGCCGAATCGGTGTATCGTTACGAGTTGCCCGAAGGTAAACCGCGGCTGCGTGTGGTCAAGATCGCCTCCCGCCGCGAAGCGCAACCGGGCGACGAAATCGAGTTCACGATCCGGTATGATAATATCGGGGACCAGACAATCGGCAATGTCACCCTCTTGGACAATTTGACGACCCGGTTGGAATATATCCCCGGCACAGCCGAGTCCACGCGGGCTGCCCATTTTACGCCGGAGGATAATCATGTCGAATCGTTGTTGTTGCGATGGGAGATCGAAGAACCGCTGCCCGTCGGCGAAGGGGGGCTGGTCCGCTTCCGGTGCCGCGTTCGCTGAACGGCCCGCGCTTGTCGCCCTGCCGCCGCCGCCTTACAATGGCGGCGTGACTACCGGCAGGCAAACGTGGCCGACCGGTCCGCACGACGCCCCCACCCGTTTCCCCTTAACTCCTGAGGCCCCGAAAGGCGCGGTTGCGCATGACCAATAAGGTGATCATCGACTGCGATCCGGGAATCGATGACGCGGTGGCATTATGCATGGCGCTGTTCGATCCGCGATTGGAGGTCCTGGGCGTCACGGCGGTGGAGGGCAACGTTTCGGCGGAGCAGTCCAGTTTGAATGTCCAAACGATCATCGATCAACTGGACCCCCCGCGTTACCCCCGATTGGGTGCTGCTACGCGGCTGGATGCGGCGCCGGCATTGGATATCCGGCATCTGCACGGCGACAACGGGTTAGCCAACATCGATTTTGCGGTCTCCCAGCTGCATCACCAGCACCCTTCGGAGAAGATCCTTTACGATGCGCTGCGGACGGCTCCCGAGCAGGTGACGCTGATTTGTCTGGGCCCCCTGACCAATCTGGCGCGGGTCTTCCAACGCGATCCCAACGTGGCCCTGCTGGTGAATAAAATGATCATTTCCGGGGGCAGCGCTCAATGCGTCGGCAACATCACCCCGGTCGCCGAATTCAATATGTTTTACGACCCGGCTGCGGCTCGAGCGGTGTTTCGATCGCCGACCACCAAGTTGTTGGTCCCGTTGGAAGTCATTCAGCAGGTCGCCTTCACTTTGGACCTGGTCGACCGACTCCCGGCCGTTTCCACCCGGGCAGGCCGGTTGTTGCGGCGTTTGGTGCCGTTTGCTTTCCGGGCCTATCGCCAGCATTTGGGTCAGGAAAGTATGTTCTTGCAGGACGCCGTGGCCCTGGTCGCCGCCCTGCACCCGGAATTGTTTGTGTTCCGAGAGATGGAAGGGGATGTGGAGATCATCGGGGAACTGACGCGCGGGGTGACGGTCTTCGATCGGCGGCAGCATTCGCTGACCCGCTCGACCACGGCGGTGGCCACGGAAGTGGATGTGGCCGGGGTGTCCGATTGCATTTTGCGGGGCCTGGACCGAGCCGGTCGCGCGACGTGAGACACGGTTCGCCACGGGGTTCGCCGAACGGTCCCCGGCAGAATCGAGGGCTGCCGGCGGGGCCGGGATGGCGGGATGCCTCGACCCGTGGTCGCCCGTTGGTCGCCTTTCCTCCGCTTTTTCGAAGGGGTTTGGCGATATGGGCCTGATGCGTTTCCTGATCACGGAACGCGACCGTGTCGAGCCGCTGGCGACCGAGCGGGTCTATCTGGCGGGAGCGGACGGCGTCCCCCTGCCCTGCCAAAAGCGCTGGGAAAGCGAGCATATCCTGCAGATCCAGCAGGAGGGCAACGAATCGGGACGCCTGCATCTGCTGTGGCCCGTTGCCGGCCACGGGCGCGTGCTGCTGGCCACCTGCCGCTTGATGGAACGCGCGCTCCCCTACCACCTGACCGTCGAACTGGCCCGCGGCGCCCTCAGCCGCCTGCGCTCGCAAACCGCCGCCTGGGAACTGGCCGGCCTGGAACCCTCCGCCTCCCTGAGGGAAGAGATCCGCCAAGCGGAAGCGACTTTCATCGCCGCAGCCACCGACCAACCGGACCCGGACCAGGCCGCCCGGCTGGCCGAAGAAACCATCCATACCAGTTTCTCGGCCGCTGGCGAACTGGTCCACCAGTATTCCCAACAAACGCTCGCCGTACGCCACAAGCAGACCTCGCCCCTGAACACCCTGCTGGCCGTCAATCCCGGGGTTACCCGCATACCGCCGCACGCCGAACCGATGCTGGCCGCGGCGATCAATGCGGCCGGGCTGCCCCTGGCCTGGAAAACAATCCAGCCTGCGGCCGAAAAGTTCGACTGGACCTTGCCCGACCGCCAGTTTCGATTCTGTTTGCAACACGACCTGAAAGTGATCGCCGGCCCGTTGCTCCGACCCGACCTGGAGGAGTTGCCCGATCCGGTCATCGGTTGCTGCTCGACTCCCGAACGGCTCGAAGCCCGTGTAAAAAAACACCTCGAAGCGGTGGTGTGCCGTTATCGCGGCCGCGTTCATCTGTGGCACGGCGCCACGCTGGGACCCATGCCCGGACCGTTGCCGCTGTCCGACGAACAACGGCTGCGCTTGAACGTCCTGATGATCGACTGGACGCGCCGCCTGGATCCTCGCACGCCGCTCATGGTCAGTGTGTCCCAGCCCTGGGGCGAGTATTTGATCGACCGGCCTGCCGAGTTGCCGCCCTGGCAGTTGGTCGAAATGTTGATCCGCGCGGAACTGGGAGTGGCAGCGATCGGGCTGGAACTGAATCTGGGCTACTGGCCGGCCGGCAGCCTGCCGCGCGGTCCCCTCGAAATCAATCGCTTGGTGGACCAATGGGCTCT